>JBDNDI010000005.1:0-23058 GCA_046719195.1 Spirochaetales bacterium
ATTCATAACTGCCCTTTCTAAATCTTCAATCTTAGGAATCGTACTTTGTGTTTCCTTTAATTCGTTTAGAATCTTATTAAGATCGGCACGGCAGATTGGATATTGTAAAAGAGTATCCATCTCTACTGTTTCAATCCCTCGTATTCGAGCCCCTTGTGCGGAAAGATTTAATGTTTTTACTTCTAGGTACGCTTTAGCTTGCAGTTCGAACCAATCTCTGTAAAGCTTCATGCGCATATCCGAGAGTACTTTACTTCCGTTATTTGAAGGTACCCAATGAGGACCACCGTCCTGGAGATAGGAGAAAAAAAAGGTTTCTTCTGGCTTTAGCCGAGTACAGAGGGAAAACACTCTTTCTTCAAAAAAGCTACCCCGGAAATGGGTTCGCTTTTGGGGAAAGGATAGATCTAGGCCTACAAGTACCAGGGGGTTGCATCCTAAAAATCGGGCTAGATCCCAGGCGCTGGTAGCTACAGACCCCCCAGCTCCTAGAGCGGATCGCCTGCCTAGATGTTTCTCTAAGTATTTACCTAACGGGAAGATAGACCCAGCTAGATAGGTTTTGGTTTGAATTTTTCTGAAGATAGAGGGGTGGGTAGAAGGTTCGGATACTAGCCGGGTATTTTTACAAGATAGGCGATCTAGATGTCTCGTATTCCAGTATTGAGGATCCATCACTACCACAAAATCCGGTTCTACACCAGTACGCAGGCAAGCGGCCAGGCTTGTGTCTACAGCTATAATAAGGAATCTTTCCCATAGTTTTTTTAAGTAAGGCAGCACCGGATCTAGAGAGGGACCTGCAGCTAAGATTAAAGCGGGAAGTTTACAAAATCTTTTTTCTAAAGGTTCAATCCCTCCCCATTGTAGGAAGCGGGGAAGATTTTGGCTTAAATTGCGAACCCATAGTTTTCCAAACCTTGCAAGAGTATTAAGATTGATCTGTCGCCGATTTTGTATCCGTTTAAAATTTTCTTCAATGGAAGAAAAATATGAGGAATGTAGTTCAAAAGTAGGGCGGAATTTAAATATAGTTGCTTTAACCTCTTCAAGATTTTGCAGTAAAACCTCTTTATGGGATACTTCCTCACCTAAAAAAAAGCGTACTCTAGGATTTAAAAGGAGGGAGGAAATATCTCTAAGTTCCAAACAGGCCCGAAATAGAGAAAAATCAGGTTCCATAACCCATAGGTATAAAGAAGGAAAAAACTTTACTAGGGCATCTATGTGGTAACCCAATCCAAACCCGAGCACCACAACATCGCTTACATCCTTTGGAATCGATTGTTTCACTATTTGTTCTGCTTCCCTGCTAGGATCAAAGCGGCTGTGAAGAGTGATGCCTTGTAAGACACCCGTGACCTCCCCATTCTTCGATCTGAATGAATCAATACCACTGGGTGTTAGTTCCATAAGGTCTTCTGGTTTTAAGGGGCTGAATATATTACCGCTTTTCCTGAGAGCCAAAATATTCTTACTAAGTAGGGATTCTTTACTCATTTTAACTCTAGAATCAACTCCATTCCTGGCCTAAAAGGAGTGCCGGGAGGAGGGGTCTGTTTATATACCCAACCGGATCCGGAAATAATAACTTTTAGGTCTTTTCTAGATAAAAGAGGCAATAGAGCTTTTTTGGGTAAACCTGTAAAATCGGGAATTGTATCGTTGATTCTTGGTAAACTAATCTGAGGAACTACCATGGTGCCCGGGTGGGTATATACTTTCTCGCCTTCCCTCTGTATCCCTAAGTAAGGGACTAAAAACTCTCCCACTTTTTGTACCAAAGGAGCGGCAATTCTACCTCCGAAATAACTATCTCCCCGGGGACTTTCTACTACAGCATATAGTATTATTTTAGGTGCGTCTGTGGGAAACAAAGCTAAGCAGGATGCGATAAAGGAGGTTTGACTGTAAGTTCCTGTTTTAGGATCTATAATCTGGGCGGTTCCTGTTTTTGCAGAAACTCTTACTCCAGGAATTCGGGCTCTTGTGGCAGTACCCCCTGGAAGAGTGACAGTTTCCATATAATCTAGAATTTTTCGGGCGGTTTGCGGGGATAAAACCTGGGCAAGAGGCTCTCTAGGATATTCCTTAACAATTCTCCCGGTAGGAGATAGAATTTTTTTCACAATATGGGGTTGCAAAAGGATACCATCATTGGCAAGAGGAGTAGCAGCTTTCACAACCTGAACAGCTGTAACAGCCACTTCCTGACCTATAGCAATAGTTGGTTTGGAACGGGCAGACCAATTTCTAGGAGGACGCAAGGTGCCTGACTCTTCCCCATTTAGGGGAAGACCTGAGGGTTCTCCAAAACCAAAGAGTTTTAACATCCGGTAGAAGGAATCACTAGAGGCAAGGTCGGAAGCATAGGCGGCTCCCGCATTGCAGGAATACTTTAAAATATCTTTAATATTTACTGCGCCATGGTTTCCTAGACAATTAATCCGTATGGTTCTTCCATCGGGTAGTTGTCTTTCATAAAATCCAGAACAATAGAAGGTATTTTCTTCTTTTACAACGCCTAATTCAAGTAAGGCCGCCATAGAGAACACTTTAAATACCGATCCGGGTTCGTACAAAAGAGAAATCGGTTTATTCTTCATAGTTTCAGGTGATAAAGTAGATAAGTTGTTGGCATCATAGTTAGGAAGGGAAGCATACGCTAAAATATCGCCAGTGGTTGCTTCAGCCACAAGAATCATAACCGAAGTAGCGCGGTGTTCTTGGAAGGTTTCTTCTGCGATTCTTTCTACTTCTTGCTGAATCGCTAGGTCGATGGTAAGGAACAGTTGGTTGCCATACACCATATCTTGGGAGCTGCCAATGACCGGAGGGCTGAGTTCCTGGTTAAAGGTGTATTCCAGGCCATCTAACCCTATGTTGTCTATTCCCACATACCCGATAACATGGGAGGCTATGCTTTTACCCGGATAGTTTCTTCCAAACTCAGGAACAAGGGAAATCCCTTCTAATCTGCCTTCTGCCAACTGAGCCAGCACTCTGCTATTTTCTGTAGGAGATATTTTGCGTTTAATGAACACAAATCCACTATTATTCTTTATCTTCTCTTGAATTTGCGGATAAGGTATATTCAGAATCTCGGAAAGTATTTGACTTGTCTCTTCTACCTGGGTCACGCGAGGAGTCCACGCAGTAACGGAATTCAATTTAGTTTGTATAGCTAAAAGACGTCCGTTTCTATCAAGGATCGGTCCTCTTTCTACTGGAGGAAGGGTAATTTGAGATTGAACTCCGATATATTCACTTCCTAACATGAGATAGGTAAAACGGCCAAGAAGAACAAGGGAAAAAGTAATTAAACTAATAATTACTATTTTAAGTCGTCTTTTTCTTACCGTCTCTGTCATGGGCCTTTCCCGGGAATAGTAATTATAACTTTTCCCCACACTTGATCTAAAGGTATGGATCCAAAAATCCGGGAGTCTAGAGAAACACTTTGCAGATCTCCTACCAAATACACTCCATAAGGAGTGAGCTCTTTACATCGTTTTATTGATAAAGCACCGGAATAGGGATCTGAAAACAGGAGTATCTCATTAGGATTTGGATTTTGCCAACGTATAACATACTTTTCTGACCAGGGCAAATGTAATCCAAAGGACAATTTATTAACAACTATAAACGAATTAGGAGGAATTGTTGGGCTCATCGAAGTCCCTTCTACCTGAAATATTTCAAAGCTAAAAAAAAGGGTAATTAAAATTATAAATATAACAATACTGACCCCTTTCATAGTATTTCTACTATAATCGTCCGTTTCTATCCTGTCGATAAGGGAATAAGGTATATGATGCTAGAATCAATTCGGCAGGAAATAAAGAAACGACCTGTAGGGATTAAAAAGATACGATACAGATTGTATCTAAGCTCCCTTTTTTTAGGTATTCGACGCGGCTTACAAAAAATCCCCTTACTTTTCTTAGGTTTTGGCATATTCCTTACGTTAGGTGTTATGGAGGCGGGTATACCTTCCACTTCCTTTTGGGCTACCCGTGTAGAAATGCCCGAGGATTCTGAATTGTCCTCCTTTTATCTGGAACATTTTGCAGGACCTATTGGCTCCTTACAGGAAAGCCGACCTCCGGTAAATCCTCCTAATAGGGAAGAATTTCCAGAACTTACTTTGAAGACTCACCTACTAAATAAAGGAGAAACCCTCTCGGAAGTGGCTAAAAAGTATGGGATTCGATTAGACACCTTAATTAGTATGAATGGGATTACCGATGCCCGTAGAGTTTTATCCGGAACAGAACTAATCATTCCCAATAGAGATGGAATATCCTATACAGTTCAGAGAGGAGATTCTCTGTCTAAAATTAGTGCTAGGTACAATATTCCCGTGCGAAATTTGGTAGATGCAAATGACCTTGGTACAGAAGTAATTCATCCGGGAATGAAGCTTTTTGTACCAGGTGCCAGGATGCCGGAAATGGAGATGAGACGGATCCTAGGAAGTCTTTTTTTATTCCCCACCCAAGGTAGGATTACGTCAGGCTTCGGAGTACGGTCGGATCCTTTTACAGGGGTAAAGAGATTCCACAATGGTATTGATATTGCCAATGATTTTGGCACTACCATTCATGCTGCCCTAACGGGAAAGGTAGCAAAAATTGGATTCCACCCAACCTATGGCAGATACATTATTGTTACCCATGATGGGGGATATCAAACGTTCTATGCCCATCTTCAATCCATACAGGTAAGTGAGGGTAGAAAAGTCGGCCAGGGAGAAGTTATTGGGGAAATGGGAAATACCGGTTATTCTACAGGACCACATTTGCATTTTTCTGTGTTTAAAAACGGAAATCCTGTAGACCCAATGCAATTTTTCCGATAAAATAGTATAGATTCTGGGAGGTTATATGCGAAGGGTTGCTATTTTTGTTATCATCCTGTTTGCACTTGTTGCATTTATAAATGCTTACTCTACGGCTAAAACACACGCGTCTCAACCCACCTTCATAGAAAAACCTGCCAGCTAGAGTATCCCTTCTAAGCATCAGCAAGGTAAAACTTCCCCACCTAGCATTGGATAATTACGAATAGGTATGATGAGGGGAGCTTAAGTCTCATAAAACCTAAAAGATGTAATACCAGGCTTGTAATTTCCAGGTACTCGATTGCTCCTTTTATTAGGGGCAAACATCAAAATGCAGGGCATTCTGTTTGTTTAAAAAATGGGGAATCCTCTTTATTATCTCTATACAGAAACGGGGTGGAAAATTTCCTGTAAGTTACCCTTTTTTGGTTGACCTTACTGAAATTTTCCATGGCAATGTTTGTATTTCTTCCCGCTGCCGCAGGGGCAGGGATCATTTCTCCCAACTTTAGTAGTTACCCTTCTAACTTGCACCGCAGAAGGTGCCCCGCTATTGCCCCCTGGGGATGTTCCCGCTTCTCTTTCAAAAGCACTTATGGCATTGTGGGAAGCCGTACCGGCAGGAACCTTGGCAGAGGGTAGGGCAGGCCCTTTTTCTTTATGTATGCGAACCTGGAACATTTTTTTAGCAATAGAAGTCCGGATATCGTAGAGTAGTTGGTCAAAGATCTCAAATCCTTCAAGCTTATACTCTAGAAGAGGGTTTTTCTGTCCATAGGAGCGTAAGTATACCGCTTCCCTAAGCGCTTCCAGATTTTCTAAATGATCCTGCCATTTGGAGTCTATAGCCCGAAGATATTCAAAACGTACAATAAGATTGAATGTTTCCGGGCCTACTAGCTCGGCCTTGGAAACCAAATCTTGCCGAAGCTCTTCTAAGAAGAAAGCTTTTAATTCCTCCGGATTAGTGCCTAATAGGTCGTCCGGAGCCTTAGAAGGAACATACTGAAAAGTTGTCTTCAGGTTTTTTAGGACCTCCGATAGAGTCTGTGCATCTTCTCCACGGGATTTTGAGTAAGGAGTTAGTATCTCTTCTAATAACTCGCGGGCTGTGGCAACAAGGCGGTTTATAAGTTGGGGATCTTCTAGGATTTCATCTCTCCGAGCATAAATAAACTTCCTTTGTTCGTTCAGTACATCGTCATACTCGAGTAAGTGTTTACGAATCTCAAAGTTTCGTTCTTCTACCTTCATTTGTGCCCGCTCAATAGAGCGGTTTAGAAGTGGATGATTTAAAGGTTCTCCGGGACGCATGCCTACTTTTTCTAAAAGTGACTTTAAGTTCCCCTTTCCCCCACCGAACAAGCGCATTAGATCATCGTCCATGGAAAGGAAAAACCGGGACATCCCTGGGTCTCCCTGTCGACCCGACCGTCCGCGTAACTGATTGTCGATTCGACGGGACTCGTGTCGTTCCGTACCTAATACATACAACCCCCCGAGTTCTTTCACTTCTTCATAATGTTTCAACCAAACAGCAAACTCTTTACGGTAGGCAGCTTGATACTCTTCCTCTGTGGCAGTAGTACCGGCTCGTTTCCGGGCTCGAAACTCTGGATTACCTCCAAGTTTAATATCCGTACCTCTTCCGGCCATATTTGTGGCTATGGTAACGGCCCGTTTTGCCCCTGCTTCTGCAATAATAAGGGCTTCTCGCGCATGATTTTTGGCATTCAGCACTTCATGGGGAATCCCTCGCTTAAGGAGTAACTGAGACAACCGTTCAGATTTTTCTATGGAGATAGTGCCTACGAGAATAGGCTGTCCCTTCCTGTGTACTTCTGCAATTTCATTACAAATAGCTTCGTACTTATCTTCTTCGTTCAGGTATATAAGGTCATCTGCATCGATTCGAATTACCGGTCGGTTTGTCGGGATTACAACTACATCCAAATTATAAATTTTATTGAACTCTTTTGCTTCGGTGTCTGCTGTACCCGTCATCCCTGCAATCTTTTTATACATGCGGAAAAAGTTCTGAAAGGTTATTGTGGCCAGGGTACGGTTGCGTTCCGCCACTCGTATATTTTCTTTTGCTTCTATTGCCTGGTGCAGACCATCCGAATACCTTCTTCCATATAAAATTCGACCTGTAAACTCATCTACAATTTGAACCAGACTGTTCTGTACCACATAATCCGTGTCTCTATGGAAGAGGTAGTGAGCGCGTAGTGCCTGAGTAACATAATGAATATATTCAAAATTCTCATCTAAAAATAAGGAACCTTGTATAATTTTCCTTGCTTGGAGAATCTCTTCTAAATGATTCAGTCCTTCATCTGTGAAAGATATACGTTTTCCTTTTTCATCAATTTTAAAATCTCCCCTGGGCTCTTCCGGGTATTCTCCGGTTACCGGGTCTTTCTCGCATTCCTGCAAAAGTTTTGCTACTTTATTAGCCTGGAGGATCTTTGTAGTATCATCCTCGGCGGCACCGGATATTATTAAGGGAGTTCTCGCTTCGTCTATCAGAATAGAGTCGATCTCATCGATAATACAAAACTCGTGGCTCCGTTGCACGCGGCCTTCCAAATCGTAGCGCATATTGTCTCTAAGATAATCAAACCCAAACTCATTGTTCGTCCCATAGGTAATGTCTGCCGCGTAGGCTAGTTTTCGGGCGGCCGTCTCCATCTGGGAAAGGATGACACCCACGCTCAGACCTAGAAAGCGGTAAACCCGGCCCATCCACTCGGAGTCTCTTTCCGCTAAATAGTCATTGACCGTTACTATATGGACACCCTTTCCCGGTAAAGCATTTAGATAGGCCGCAGGAACTGAGGATATGGTTTTTCCCTCACCGGTTTTCATCTCCATAATTTTCCCCTGGTGCAGTACAATGCCCCCCAGGATTTGAACATCGTATAACCGTTCCCCTAAAACTCTACGTGCAGCTTCTCTAGCTAAGGCAAAGGCTTCAATTAGTAGAGAGTCTAAGGAATCTCCTTGTTGTAGACGCTGCCGTAAGCGGGCTGTCTCTTTAGGAAAATCTTCATTTTTTAATTTCATAGCCCAGAGTTCTTTCGAATTTATGGCATGGAGTAAAGGTAATAGGGCAGTAATGTCTTTGTCATTCTTAGAACCAAACAGGGCTTCCACAATTTTCTGAACCATAGTTGAAATCTAACTTTTACAGAAAGATGGGTCAAGATTGACATTAGAGATTCGCCGGGCTACACTACGGCCAATGATCCTTAAAGAATCCCAAAAAGCTAAGGCAAGGTATTCTTGTATTCTTTTCCTATTGGTTTTTGGGTCAGCAGGCCTTGCTATATTTAACGGTTGTACGCCTTCTTCAACCTTAATGTTAGAACGAGAGGAATTGTTTACCCTTTCTTTTGGTAAATTAGATGACCAATTGGATGTTTTTCACCTTGTTCATGGGGGAGGTCCGGCTCAGCTCTATTTTGCAATGGAGGATGGAAGATTCTTTATTTCTAATGGATCTGCCGGTAAAGTAATGGTTTTTTCTTCGTATGGAGACCTGCTTCAGCTATATTATAATCCGGAAAAAAATCCACCCCCTACCTTTTCTATAGAAAAAAGGGAGACAGGATCCAATCGCAAAGCATTTCCTTATGCATTTAATCAAATTGGAAAAATAGCCTTATCCTCTACAAAAATTATATATATCGAAGAAAAGCTTCCTGAGGAAAGGAGCATCTTCGATAAAGATAAGGGCGTTTTTTTAAATGGAATTGTACTTCGTTTTGAAAATGGTGAATATAGGGGCTATTTAGGTCAGGAAGGCATAGGAGGAAATCCTTTCCCTTTTATCGAACGTCTAGATGTAAGTAGAAAAGGGGAGTTAGTGGTAACCTGTCGTACACCTACGGAATGGCTTTTGTTTTGGTACACCTCCGAGGGTGTTTTAAAATACAAGTTATCTTTTTCTTTGGAAAACTTACCTTTGCCCTATGAAGGAAAAGTTTTTCTGAATCCGGATACTATAATCCCTTCCCCGACCCAAACTTCTGTATATATTAGTATAAGCTATTTTAAAGAAGGCATCGACAATCAGACGAATATCCGATATGGAATTGAACATTTAAGCACTAAGGTTTTTCGTTTTGATTTGGAAACAAGAAGTTTTGTAGAGCTTTTTCAAGTCCCGGAAAATCAACGTCCTTTTCAAACCGAGAGAAGCACTTCAGTTATAAGTATCCCCCTTATGCATGAACTTGTAGGTATCCTTCCGGGGGAAAATTTCCTGTTCCAGAGTTCTCAGCCGAACGATCTTCATCAGTTGCTGATTTTACAACCTAGCGGTAGAGTTTTATATCGTAGGCAGATTCGGGTAGAAGACAACCAACTTATCTATTCTAGTTTTCACCTTTCGAGGGAAGGTATTTTATCTGCCTTGCTGCTTACCGATGTGGGGGCTAAAGTAGTGTGGTGGAGAACGGATTCTCTTTTAAAAGAATAGAATAAAGGAATAGTAAACCATGCACCATGCCGTATCCTGGAAAGAACCTGTTTTTTCCTGCAAAGAAGCTGTTGAGTTGGATCATTATATTCAAACTGAATACCAACTACCTGCCCTTGTTCTCATGGAAAATGCAGGTAGATCAACCGCCGAGTATCTGCTTTCTTACACGGAAGGCCCCTGGGTAATTGTTGTCGGGAAAGGGAATAATGGGGGAGATGCTTTAGTTGCCGCTAGGCATATGACCCGTGAGGGGAGAAAAGATTTTACATTGGTTTTAGCTCAAAAGGAAGTAGGAGAATTGGGAGCTCTCCATTTGGAGACTCTAAAAAAAGAAGGTTGTAAAATATTGTTTTATGAAGAGGATAAAACAGCTGTATTACAAGGCTTGCAAGAGGCAAGTACCCTTATAGACGGTTTATTTGGTGTTGGTTTACGGGGAAGCATACGTAAAGGGCCAACATTAGAATTAGTACAAGCTATGAATGACTCGGGTAAAAGAATCGTGGCTTTAGATCTTCCTAGCGGTTTAGGGGATGATTACCTAGTGGGATATCCCATAGTCCATGCTACAGAAACCCTTTGCTATGAGGCATGGAAGCTCCCTATGTTCTTTCCCGAGGCTAGAACCCATTGTGGAAAGTTGCATAAACTTACCGCAGGGTTTCCAAGTTCAGCGTTAGCTACTTACAACGTGTCATGCGAGCTCGTCACTTCTAAGGGGTTATATTCTTTGCTTACCTTTCCTCCACCCTGGACCTATAAGAACAAAAGGGGGCATATAGCCGTTTTGGCTTCTTCTCTAGGTACTACAGGAGCAGGAATACTAGCGGCAGAGGCGGGTTTACGGTCCGGGGCAGGATTGGTGAGCCTTTTTGTAGATTCTTCAATATATTCGGTAGTTGCCTCCCAGTCGAAATCTATAATGGTAAAACCTCTAACCCACGATTTTCCTCAAGGCGAAGAGTTCCACGCTTTCTCTGCGTTTCTTATAGGCCCTGGATGGGGTCGAAGTATGGATCGACTCCCTTGGTTGAAAAAAATTCTTAGGCCCGGAACAAAAGGGGTGATAGATGCGGATGGTATTTTTCTTTTAAAAATCTTAATAGACTCCGGTTACTCCCCTGACCTTGCCGAATGGATTTTAACACCTCATCCTGGCGAGTTTTCCCGATTAACCGGATGCGAAAAAGAAGAGTACGAAACAAACCCCTTGCCCAGAGCTAAGGAGTTTGTTTCGAAGTATCCCTGTACCCTTGTCCTTAAGGGACACGTAACTTACATCATATCCCCTGAGAAAGAAGTAAGGATTCTGGATGGTATGAACCCCCTGTTAGCTACGGGTGGGACGGGCGATGTATTATCCGGACTAGCAGCGGGATTCTTAGCTCAGGGGATGGCTCCCTATTCTGCTGCCACTGCAGCGGTTTTAGTTCTATCGGAGGGGGCATATAAGGCAGAAGAACAGTATGGTTTTTTTCTCTCTCAGGACCTACTGCCTTTTCTATCTAAAACGGTAGTTAATTATGCTAAAAAGGCCTGAAACTTCAGGAGATGGCGGATATACGTATCATTACGATCGGAGCGAACGATTACAAAAGAACCCTCGGGTTCGCAAAGCTTTCTATGATTCCGAGGATTGTAAAAGCTTTTTGTGTATTTTCAAACGCAATCGTGGGCTGTTGTTCCTATTAATCGATGTCCTTATTCTAGCCCTATTATTCTGGATTTACCAATCCTTTTTAGTTCCTTCTTCTACTCTCACTAAAGATGGGGTTACCTTTACCCTGCAGGCTTTTCGTGTTGAAAAGGGAGTTTTAGTTTCTTTTCGCTTACAATCTAAAAATGCTATCCCGTCAAAGAGGGTTCCCCTTCTGTTCCAAATAGGTACCCAGGAATGGCCTTCGGAAATAGAGGTAGGAGCAGAGAAGGTAATTCGTCAATTTTTTCCCGAAGAAAAGGTACGAGAGGTAAAAGCAACTTTAGAGTGGGCAGGTAAATCGTACACCTTGCAAACCTCCATTCAAAGAGAGTAATAACAGGATTGACCGATTCTCTAGGTAGTACTATAGTGAGTTGCAAAGGTAAACCAAATGTATCAATTTTATCTTTTATCAATAGTTATGAACCTTTTTTCGAGTGTATTACTCAAACCGGAGATATATTCTACCAAGTACAATGGATTAGTAAGGCTGGTGCAGGATCTTTGGGACAGTAAAGAGAGGGTTTTACCTTTTGCTATTGTCTCTATCGGAATTGGTTTTTTTAAACTATTATCTCCGGTATATGGAGATCTACCCTTCTTAGGAGATCTATTTCCTGCGTTAGGGAATTTAGCCGGAGGAGGAATTATTTGGTTAGAAAAAGGTAAAAGTTGGGCAAACCTGGACACACCTATAAAGCGGTTTATTAAGTTTGTTTTATTAGACCACAAAGATATATGGAGTTATGGCTGCATAATTGCAGCTATTATACACTTTTTTCTCCCCGGTATGCTATTCTTTTAGGAGTTCCAGTGGCTTTAACTACCGCAGCTATTATTGTAAAGGGAGAACGTTTGTTTCTTGCCCGCAGGAAAGCTTCCGGTAGCATGGGGTCTCGCTGGGAGTTTCCCGGCGGAAAAGTAGAAGAAGGGGAAACTCCGGAAAAAGCCCTAATTCGGGAATTGAACGAAGAGTTCGGCGTACCTTCCCGGGTGTTGGAGTTCTTAGGAAGTGTAGAATTCGTTCATAATTCTATTCCCTATTCCTTGTTAGCTTTCTGGGTAGAATGGCAAACCAACCCCCACTTTTTAGAGGAACATACCGAAGTAGGCTGGTTTAGCCTAGAGGAAATCGAACAGTTAGATCTTGCGGATTCAGACCGCGCTTTATTTGAAAAATTAAAAGATTCTCTTAAATTACACTTCCATTGGGAACAATCCCGTTCTTAGGAACAATTATTATCCCTTCCCGGATAAAATAATTTCCATAATCGCCGTCTCTACGGGGAATATCATCCACTCCAATTCTACAGGCTTCGCCTATACGAGCATTTTTATCTATTATGGCCCCACGTATACGACTTCCTCTACCGATACCAATATCGGGTATTCCTTTTCTTCGGTTTTCTTCCCTATCTTCGGGAGTCTCGTAAAAATCCGCACCCATGCACACGACACCTTCTAAATTGGAACCTGTTTCAATAATAGTTCGTATGCCTAAAACAGATCGGGTAACCCAAGAATTGGTAATAATGCAGCCATCCCCGGTGACTACTTCCGATAGAGTGGAATAGTTAAACTTAGTAGGGGGGAGATGTCTACGCATTGTATAGATGGGATGGTTCTCATCGTACAGATTAAAATTCGGATTAATAACCGCAAGATTCAGATTCGTTTCGTAAAAGGATCGGATAGTTCCAATATCCTCCCAGAAGCCGGTAAAAATATACGCATGAACTTTCATAGTACTGATGGATTCCGGAATAATGTCTTTTCCGAAATCGGTAAGATTGTTGTCTAAGGCTTGCTGTAAGGCCTTCCTTGTAAATACATAAATTCCCATGGAAGCTAAATATTCCTTACCCGATGAAAGGAGTTTTTTATCCGGGTGCAGCTTAGAAGGAATTTTTAAGGAGCTAATATCTTTTGAATACTCTGGCTTCTCGATAAATTCCACCACTCTACCTAAAGAATCGATACCCATAATTCCAAACCCTACTGCCTGTTCCCGGGTAACCGGCGTACAGGCAATAGTAATATCTGCTTTAGTTTCTACATGTTTTTTTACAAAGTCCTGTAAATTCATCCGGTACAACTGGTCCCCAGAAAGAATTAGAAAGTAATCCGGATTCTGGTCTCTGAAATGGGTAAAGTTTTTTCGAACCGCATCTGCTGTGCCCTCATACCAGCTTGTACTATTGAAAGTTTGTTCTGCTGCAAGAATTTCACAAAACCCTTTGGAAAAAGAATCGAACATGTACGTTTGGGCAATATGCATATGGAGAGAAGCAGAATTAAATTGAGTTAAAATGTAAATTTGCTTAAAGTCTGAATGAATACAGTTAGAGATAGGAATATCTACAATACGGTATTTTGCTCCGAAAGGGACTGCTGGTTTAGCCCTGTCTTTGGTAAGAGGATACAGGCGGGTTCCTTTGCCTCCTCCTAGGACAATTGAAAGAACATTTTGGTTCGGCATATGTCCTCCTCTCTCCACTATTAACTGTAGTGTAGATAAGGACTAGGGTCAAGAAAAAAAATGAATCTTATGGTATGATTCGGCTCTATGGAGGAAAAGTCAAAATTAAAAACTCTATTGGAAGAGCTTCAAGCGGATAGCAAATTTATGGATTGTGTTACCCGGTGGGAACGCATACCTGCAAAACAAGGTGCTTATGTTCCTCTGCCGCCTAACTTACATCCTCTGTTACGGCAAGCCCTCGAAAAAGGGGGAATTGCAAGACTGTACTCTCACCAAGAAAAGGCTTACCAGATAGTTCGCGAAGGGAAACATCTCCTTGTTGTCACTCCCACAGCTTCGGGTAAATCTCTCTGCTACAATTTACCGGTTTTGCAAGGTTTATTGGAGGAACCGGGAAATAGAGCCCTGTACTTATTTCCTACAAAAGCCTTAAGTCAGGATCAACAAGCAGCTCTGAATCTTTCCATACTAACAGGGACCCTCCCTATAAAAGTAATGACCTATGATGGGGATACCCCTGCTTCCCTACGGGTAGTAGCGCGGGAGACCGGTCAAATTATTATCTCTAATCCTGACATGCTGCATAGCGGAATTCTTCCTAATCACCCGAAGTGGATCAAATTCCTCCGCTCCCTAGCCTATGTAGTGATTGACGAGATTCATTTGTACCGGGGGGTGTTTGGTTCCCATCTAGCTAATGTTATTCGTAGACTTAAACGGATCTGTTCTTTTTATGGAGTGTCTCCCGTTTTTATCTGTATCTCTGCAACCATTGGGAACCCCCTAGCATTAGGGAGTAGGATCGTAGAAGAACCTTTGGCTCTTCTAGATGAAAATGGAGCTCCCTCTGGAGAGCGGCAGTTTATCCTTTACAACCCTCCCCTCGTAGACCGAGTGCAAGGTATTCGGAGAGGAGTAGTTCTTGAATCGGAGCGTTTAGCCCTACGGTTTCTGCGGGCAGGAATTAAAACCATAGTATTCACCCGGTCTAGAATCCATACAGAACTCATTGCTTCTTACATTCGACATAAACTTTCTAATCCTTACACGGACAATGCTGGAATTCGGGTTGAATCGTACCGCGGAGGATATTTACCCCTTGAAAGACGTACCATTGAAGAAGGGCTACGAAAGGGAACGGTGCACGGGGTCGTAGCAACCAATGCGTTAGAGCTTGGAATCGACATAGGGGGATTAGATGTATCTATTTTAGCGGGTTTCCCGGGGACCATAGCTTCTGCCTGGCAGCAGGCGGGTCGAGCGGGAAGACGACAGGGACTTTCCGTATCCATCCTTATCGCTTCGGCTTCTCCTTTAGATCAATTCATGGTAAAGAATCCCGACTATTTCTTTGGCCGATCCCCTGAAGAAGGTTTCTTAGATCCGGAGAATCCCTATATCTATACGGATCATGTTCGATGCACCTTATTTGAATTACCTTTTAGGCAAGGGGAATCCTTTGGTAAGGATCCTTACCCAGTACTAGAACAACTGGAGGAATTAGGAACCCTTAGAAAAGCACAAAATACCTATTATTGGGCAGATCGATCCTATCCTGCGGAGGGAGTTTCGCTGCGAAGTGCTTCATCCGAGAATATTGTAATTCTTGATATAACCAAAGGGAAGAATGCCATTATCGGCGAAATGGATCGTCCGTCCGCTAAGGAACTTCTCTTTCCCAATGCAGTTTACCTTCACCGGGGATTTCAATACCTGGTTAGAAAGTTGGATTTAGAACAGAAACGGGCAGAGGTGGAAGAAGCAGAAGTTAATTACTATACCGATGCTATTGTAAAACGGGATATAAAAGTATTGTTGGAAGACTTGCAGGTAGATACTCCTTTAGGACAGGTAGTTTTAGGGGATATTTTAGTTCGCTCTCAGGTAACAAAGTTTAAGAAAATCAGATTCAATAGTCATGAAAACATCGGGTATGGGGATCTGAGTCTTCCAGAAGAAGAAATGCACACCCGAGCCTGTATGTTAGTCTTTAGACCTACTACCCTAGGGGGAGAGGTATTGGCTCTGTTTTCCGAAGAGGAAAAGACCCAGATTCTTGTGGCTTTGGGAACCGTGTATCGACAAATTGCTTCTTTTTACCTTTCCTGCGAACCGAGAGATTTAGGGGTGGCGGAAAGGCTCAAAGATCCACATTTTGGAGAACCAGCCTTGATTTTTTTTGATCAATATCCCGGTGGAACAGGGTTATCAGATGGATTTCATAAACACACCCTAGAAATCCATCGTTCTTCGGAAAAACTAATTCGAGGTTGCCCTTGCTCCGAGGGTTGCCCTTCCTGTATTGGCCCGAGAGAAAAGGACATAACACAGAATCCAAAACTAACCGTTGTACGTTTTCTCGATGCTCTTAGAATCAAGGTTGGGGAAAATGGATCTTAGAACCCGCTTAAAAGCCCTGCAAGAGGTAAAAAAAGAAAGCTTCTCCACCCTAAACATCCCAATCCAAGCTAAGGTACCTGAGGTTGTAACCGGGAAAGTAATTCCCTCTGAGTTACAGGATTGGGAGCAGATAGGAACTTTCACCTTTCGCAAGGTGCAACATCTCCCTTTTAGTTCTGGAGCAGTCGTAAAAAAATGGATAGATCTGGCTTGTAATTCCTTTGGTGAAAAAGATGTAAGAACCCTTTACTGGTTCGATACCGAAACTACAGGGCTATCGGGTGGGGCTGGAACCGTAGTGTTCCTTTTCGGCGGCCTAAGGTTACATGCAGAGGGATATAGTATAGAACAGTATTTTCTTTCAGATTTTCCGGGAGAAGAAGAGTTTTTACACACCCTGGAGAAACATGTACCTTTTACGGAAGATACGGTATTCATCTCCTACAACGGTTCTGCCTATGATACTCCTCTACTTAAGACACGCTTCCTTCTTCAGCGAATGTCTCCCCCCTCTATTCGGCAATTAGATCTTCTGTATCTGGTACGCAGACTCTACAAAAAAATTCTTCCCGATTGTTCTCTTCATACGGTAGAACAGGCTCTACTACATAAGGTACGGGCTTTAGATATACCTGGCTGGAGAGTGCCGTTGGTATATTTTCAGTTTCTCCGGGAGGGACAGGCAAAAGAATTACCCTTGATTTTTTATCATAACCAGGAAGATTTGCTTAGTTTGCTGTCTCTATTTGCCTACCTGGGTAGAATCCTGGAGCACCCCTGGGAAGAGGATAAGGTAGATCCGGAAGGTTTAGCCCTTTTTCTTTTAACGAAAAATCCTTCGGTAGGTTTAGATTTTCTTAAATCTTTATCTCTTAAAGGTAATTGCTGGGCAGTTACCGAACTTTCAAAAATGTATCGAAGAGAAGGAAAGATACAAGAATCCCGCCAAATCCGATATCCCTTTATTTACAATTCTTTTTCCCTAGCGGTGGAAGAGTTAAAATATCTAGAGCACAAAGAGAAAGACTACTCTTCCGCAATAGAGTTAGCTACCTATTGGATGAGCAAAGATCTGTCTCCTTTGGATAAGGCAGAACTAGAAATACGCCTAAATCGCCTGAAGCGAAAAGCTAAGATTTGTTAGGCTGGGATAAAGCTTGTTCAAAAACCTGTAGATATTTTTTAGCTGCTTCTTCCCAGGTAAAACGTTTAGCCATGCC
Source organism: Spirochaetales bacterium (assembly GCA_046719195.1). Taxonomy (GTDB): domain Bacteria; phylum Spirochaetota; class Spirochaetia; order DTKZ01; family DTKZ01; genus DTKZ01. The sequence continues at coordinate 17,134 of JBDNDI010000005.1, forward strand.
CTTTCGGCGCATCTTTTCTATTACCTCTGGCTTAGACTGATACACTTCTACCGCTTGTTTTACGGTTTGGAAGATAGAATCTGTATCGGGTTGGGGTATGAAAAACCCAGTACCGCAATTCTCTAAGGACGAATACGGTTCTACTGTATCTACTAACCCGCCTCTTTGCGTTACGATAGGAACCGCTCCATACCGAAGAGAGTACATCTGGTTTAGGCCACAGGGTTCGTACAGGCTCGGCATAAGAAAAAAGTCAGATCCTCCCTCAATTAAATGGGATAGGGGAGTATTGAACTGAAGAATCACCTTTAGATTGGGTAATTTCCAGGCCATTCTTGCTAATTCCTCTTCAAAGGTAGGATCGCCTGTGCCTAAAATAATTACTTGTACGGGTAGATCTCTACACAGGGTAAATAGATTACCTGCTTTAGGAGCGAGTAGAAGGCCAAAACCTTTTTGATCAACCATTCTACCTACCATCCCGATTATGGGTATGGAGGGATCCTGGGGTAATCCTACCTGATCCTGGAGGAATCTTTTTACTTGCTTTTTTGCGGATAGATCTGAAGCGGAGAAGGGGTAGGGTAAATACGGGTCTTTTTCTGGATTCCACTCATCATAGTCAATCCCATTCAATATACCTACTAGCTTATCTTTTCTGCGAGCTATGCAACCTTCTAAACCGCTTCCGAATTGGGGGGTTAAAATCTCTTGTGCATACGTAGGGGATACAGCTGTTAGGTAATCCGCCTGTAATATTCCGCCTTTGAGTAAGTTTATCTGATCATAGTATTCCAATTCATACCGGTAGTATTGCTCCATATCTAAACCTATATTTTCAAGCTCCTCTTTAGGCACAATACCCTGATACCCTACATTATGAAGGGTAAGGATACCCCTGGTTTTTTGGAAATAGCCGGAATACTCAAAAGCTTTTAAATACACAAGAGCTAAAGAGGTAGGCCAGTCGTGAGTATGAATAATTTCTGGAATCCAATCTAGGAGCCTACAGAGTTGGAAGGCTGCACGGGAAAGAAGGGCAAACCGAAAAGGGTTGTCCGGAAAAAACGGTACGGTTCTGCTGCCATAAATTCCCTCCCGGGCGAAGGCTATTTCGTAATCTATACAGTAAATAGGAATTTCGCTATTGGGTATTTGCCCTACATATACCCCTGTCCAGTATTCTTTCCCACCTAGAGGAACTCCTAAAGGGGCGGGATGTTTTTGGAACTGATCTTTGAATTGTTTCAATGCCCCATAGTACGGTATAAGAATGCGCACATCCTGACCTAAGCGTTTTAAGGCAATGGCTAAAGAAGTTACAGCTTCACCTAATCCTCCTACTTTAGCATAGGGAGATGCTTCACTGCTTACTAGCAGAATTTTTAATTTTAAGTTCATGGGCATGCCTCTTTTTCCACAAAATGAATTAAGGAATTATACATAGTGAATACGAAAAGCCCCTCGATGAATGAAATTCAGAGCCTCATACAGATGAATTGCCGGGATATTCGTAGTTTTCACAAATAAACAGGCATTCTTCTGTTCAGTTCGTAATATATGAATCAACTGTATCATAAGGGTTCGTGCAAAATGCTGTCCTCTATAGGGGGGTAGGGTATAAACTCCCCCAATCTGGTCATACTGTTTTCCTCGTGCATTCGTTCCTGCCTTGGAAACTATTTGACCCTTATACTCTCCGTAAAGTAGGATTTGTTCTTTAAGGGCTAATTTTAGATCAGAGCGAGTCTTTTGGGGGTCTAACGCATCCGTCTTAATAAGTACCTCTTCCTTTTCATAGAGGAGCTGCAAAGGTAAAAGCCCTTGTAAATCTGTCTCCTTTGCAAGATGGATGTGGAAACCTTCTATAGCCGGTTGAAAAGGAAGGGGAGATTCTTTTTCAAAGGTCATTAAATGGTAGTCGATCCATATACCTCCTTTTAAATGTAAACCTCTTTCTATTGCTTGAACATAGGGAAGTTTTCCTACTATAGAATAGATTTTAGAAATACCGATAGACCCAATCTCTTCAAAATCTTTAAGATACTTGTGGGAGAGGCTTTTCCCCTCTTCTAAAAAAGGAAAAAAAGGAAGAATAAGGCCTTCCTTACTAACATACAAAAGCCCTCCCTTACCTCCTTCTAGGGAAATTAGCCAGAGACAATCCGGGGACAGTCTGTCTTGAAATTGTTTTTTTAAAAGTCGACTAAATAGATGCTCACATTCGTATTCTCTGCTTCCTATAAGCTGTAGGGCAAACGGAATATCCTTTACATCTAAAAGCCTCCAGTTCACAGCCCCCCCTCCTTAAAGAGGGTTTCTATGGGATTCTTGCCCAAGGCAGGAATAAGACCTGTAATCGCTGAAAATCCTGCTCTGAATGAGTCAGCCCCGTATCCAAAGACTGCTAGAGCTGTGTCTACCCAAGGGGTATTTCGTAAATACACAGGGGTAAGAGTGGAAAATACTATAAGCTTTCCCCTGTATCCTTTAAGAGTTTTTAATAGTTCTAGGCCATTTGGATTAGCCAAACAAAATATTAGGGTGTCCGTAGAGGAAGCGAGCCGTTCTAGGGCTCGCTTTTCTTCTGGATTTGCCCGATAAAAGGGTGAATAGGAATAACGGAAGGTACTCGCCTGCGGAAAAAACTCTTTTCCCACTTCTAAGAATTCCTTAAAAGGACCTGCCAACAGCAAATGTTCCCCCTTAAAATCGTAGGGTAACACAGATCGATTGTTCTTTAATAAAGTAACGCTTCGAGCTGCCTGTTCTAAAAAGAACTCTCGAATCTCCGGATCAGAGAGTTTTAAAGGACTATCCCCATTATTATTTGCATTCCTAAGAGAAGGTTTTTCTATATAGGTTATTTTTGCCCAAAGTACACGTCGCACCGATTCTAGAACCCTTTGACGGAATTGAGGGTTAGTACGGTATCTATGCAATAGGGATTTCCAAATGGGGTCCTGTAATTCAGGAGTTTTGGAAAGAAGTAATAAATCGTTTCCTGCTTCTAAAGCTTCTACACATACTTCCGCTAAGGTACGATTATAGTTTGCCCCGGTCATATAAAGATCATCGGTAATGAGCAGCCCTTTAAATCCTAGTTGGTTTCGTAATACCTGAATATTAAAAAAGGAACTTAAGGAAGAAGGGCGTTTATCTTTTGTTATAAAGGGAAAGTTTACATGTCCTGAAAGAATAGCGGGTATACCTTCGGCTATTAGCATTCGGTACGGAAGTAGGTCTCTGTTCCAAAGAGTCTCAAAGGTATCAGGAATTATGGGCATGGCACCATGGGAATCCTGATCTGCATTTCCGTGCCCCGGATAGTGCTTCGCTGCACAGATTACTCCCGTCTCCGCCATACCTCTAAAGTATGCTACTCCTAGTATACCGGTTAAAACAGGATCAGAGGAAAAGGCTCGAGGACCTATAACATGGGCTTCTGGATTCGCATATACATCTACCGTAGGCGCAAAATTCATATTAATGCCTAGGGCCTTTAGCTCTTTACCAATGAAGTAACCGGTTCGATACGCATCGTAAGGATATCGGGCTGCTCCAAGAGCAAGATTTCCTGGAGTTACGGAGGTTTCCCCTTTCACGTGTCGAACCCATCCCCCTTCCTGATCCGTGGCAATAAACAAAGGTAACTCCAAACGCTGTCTATGGCTTTCCTCTTGCATTTGCTGAATACTTTTTTGTAATACCGTAAGGTTTTCCGCATTCCATCCGAATATTTTTACTCCGCCTATGCCTCGTGTGCGAATCCATTGTAACAGAAGGGGAGAGGGTTCCACCGTAGAATATCCAACGATGAGTAGTTGGGCAAGCAGCTCTTCTTCTGTCATTCGGGACATAAGAGAATCTACTAGTTTCTCGGCTTCCCGGCTGTTAGGATAAGGATACACCTCCGTAGTAATAAGAGCTAAACAGATTAGCCCTGCTAGGAAAGTTACAATAGCAGAAGGGGGAGAAAGTTTCATTCTGTTTAGTACGCTTGTCCTAGTAGTTCGTCAATGTACTGAGCGGCGGAGTGGGCCGCTATAGCTCCCTCACCGGCAGCTACTACAATTTGCCGAAAAGGGGTTGCTCTTGCATCACCCGCACAGAATAAGCCAGGTATACTAGTTTGCATCCGTTGGTCTGTAATAATATACCCCGCTTCGTCCTTTTCTACACTCTGTATAAATCCCGTATTCGGATCTGAACCGATAAAAACAAATACAGCGGCAACTTCTTCCTCGTATACCTTTCCCGTAGTTAGTTCCTTTAAGGTAACTTTATGTACCTTTTCTATACCCATGGGATTCTTTTTTCCATGGATTTGTTCTAATACGGTGTTAAAACGAACTTCTATGCTAGGATTGTGCAATACTCTAGCGGCTAAGGCTTTTTGTGCTCTGAACCGGTCTCGGCGATGAATGTGGATTATTTTGTTGGTAAGTTTGGAGAGAAACATGGCTTCATCGCAAGCAGCATCTCCTCCTCCTACCACTAACATCTTTTGATTCTTAAAGAAAGGTCCGTCACAGGTGGCACAGTAGGAAACTCCCTTACCTGCTAGCTCTTTTTCTCCCGGAACTCCAAGCATTCTGTGCTTAGCTCCTGTAGCGATAATAACGGCATAGGTAGTAAGGACTCCAGAGTTAGTTTCTACTTTAAAAAGATCATTATTTTTTTCTATATGTTTTACCGATGCTATAAGAATTTCCGCCCCGAAATTCTTGGCCTGTTGTTCGAACCGCTGGGCTAGCTCAAATCCTGAAATCGGTTCTGGAAACCCTGGATAATTTTCCAATCCTTCAATAATTAGATTTTGTCCTCCCAGGGCTACCTCTTCGAGTAGCAAGGTACGAAGATTTGCCCGTGCTCCATACTGAGCTGCGGTCAGTCCTGCAGATCCACCTCCGACGATAATTAAGTCTCTATCGGGTTTTTGCATATTCGGCTCCTAGAATTATTATCTTTCTTTTAGATTAACAAAAATAATCTCTTTCTGCAACGAAGCAACGTAACGAAGCAAAGTCCCCTACACAATCTATTGTTGAGGTCGATAATAAGTATAGAGGAGAGGATCAGGTATGGAACATATCGGGAATCAAGCTACATTGCTGCAAGCCCTATTAAACAAAGAGGTGGAAGCTTTCCGAACTTTTCTTACCACCGAAAAGCAATTACAGGAAAAACTATACACGCATCGCTGGAAAGAAATGAACCCTATATTAAAATCTCTTCGCACCTTAGCGAAAGAGATTGTATGGCTCGAGGAGCAGCGAGATAGGGTATATAAAGAATTACGGGAACGGTTAGGGCTACAAAAGGAGGAAACCTTTTATGATGTTTGCCTGCGTTTGCCCCTAGAACTAAGAGAGGAGCTTACCGTAAGATATCGTGAGCTAAAACACTTGGTGATAGAAATACAGAACTTTTCTAACGGTATTGATACCTACTGCACCTCTTCTGTTTCCGTTTTAGGCAGGGTATTAGAAGAATTATTACCACAAGGCAAACACAAGGTGTATTCCCGTAGGGGAACAACTGTTGAAGCCCCAAAACCCCTCCTGGTAAATCAGGCTCTTTAGGAAACAGGGGGTAAGTATGCAATCGACTTTTTCCGGAATTGAACTAGGGAAACGAGGATTATTTTCCCATTCTCAGGGTTTGTCTACGGTAGGCCATAATCTAAGCAATGCTTCTACTGAAGGATACTCCCGGCAAAGGGTACGTTTAAAGGCAACAGATCCTTTGGATGTTCCTGGTCTGAGCAGGGCAGAACGCCCTGGACAAATCGGGCAGGGCACGAGTGTTAGTCGAATTGAACGGATAAGGGATGAACTTTTAGAAGGAAGAATCATTGCCCAGACAAATGGAGAGTTTTACTGGCAGACTAGAGACAAGTACCTTTTAATGCTAGAAAAGGTA
>JBDNDI010000050.1:0-11364 GCA_046719195.1 Spirochaetales bacterium
TTCCGATTTTTACCAGATTGGAATCGTATTAGAAACCGGAGAACCTAGAGAAGTCCATCATTTCTGTCTTCTTGTTGGTTACGGTGCTGATGCTGTTAATCCCTATCTGGCGTATGAATCTATCTGGAAAATGCGGCGAGATGGCAATCTCAGCCCCTCGCTTACGGATGAAAAGGTTATTCGTAATTATATACATGCTATTGAAAAAGGAATGAAAAAAGTGTTTGGGAAAATGGGTATATCTACCCTTGAAAGCTATAAGGGGTCTCAGATCTTCGAAGCAGTAGGGATTGCCCAAGAAGTAATTGAACGCTGTTTTACCGGAACTCCTTCGCGTATCGGGGGCGCCGGGTATTCCATTTTAGCCCAGGAAGCTAAACGAAGACATACGTTGGCCTATCCGGATCGACCTGTCCCGATGGGGCTAGAGTATCTGAACCCGGGAGAGTATAACTGGAGAGACTCCGGAGAAAAACACATGTGGGATCCGGAGTCAATCGCCAACCTGCAAATAGCTGTTCGATACAATAGAATTGACGCATACGATGCTTTCCAAAAACGGCAGGATGCCCGAACCCAAAGTCAGGCTACTTTGCGGGGACTTTTACGTTTTAAACCCACGAGCCCTATTCCGTTAGAAGAAGTAGAACCCGTTTCTGAAATTGTCAAACGGTTTGTCACCGGAGCTATGAGTTATGGCTCTATTTCTAAAGAAGCACATGAGACTTTAGCTATTGCCATGAACCGACTTAAGGGTAAGTCAAACACCGGAGAAGGAGGAGAGGATCCTAAAAGGTTTATCCCTCTTCCGAATGGTGACTCCAAGCGATCAGCTATAAAACAGGTCGCCTCTGGACGTTTTGGAGTAACTATAGAATATTTAGTGAATGCTGATGAACTTCAGATAAAGATGGCTCAGGGAGCAAAACCCGGCGAGGGAGGGGAGTTGCCCGGCCACAAAGTGGTGGGGGAGATTGCAAAAACCCGGCATACCACACCCGGTGTTATGCTAATCAGCCCTCCCCCGCATCACGACATTTACTCTATCGAAGATTTAGCCCAGTTAATATTTGATTTAAAGAATGCCAATCCTCTGGCCCGAATCAGTGTAAAACTAGTGTCAGAAATAGGAGTTGGGACTGTGGCAGCCGGTGTGGCTAAGGCTCATGCAGATCATATCTTAATTTCCGGTCATGATGGGGGTACCGGCGCCTCTCCTCTTACCGGTATAAAGCATGCCGGGCTCCCCTGGGAATTGGGTCTGGCAGAGACTCATCAGACCTTAGTTATGAACAATCTCCGGAGTCGAGTGGTCCTTCAAACCGATGGCCAATTGAAAACAGCCCGGGATGTGGTAATTGCTGCCCTTCTTGGAGCAGAGGAATTTGGTTTTGCCACTGGTGCTTTGATTAGTATGGGCTGTATTATGATGCGCAAGTGTGAAAAGAATACCTGCCCGGTGGGCATTGCAACGCAGGATCCGAATCTTCGGGCTAAGTTTACAGGTAAACCCGAACATGTTGTTCGCTTTTTTACCTTCCTGGCAGAGGAAATCCGTAAGGTAATGGCGCAACTAGGAATAGCCAAATTTAATGATCTGATTGGGCGGGTAGATCTATTAGAAATAGATGATCGGGTTTTCAACTGGAAATCTAGGGAATTAGATTTAAGTAGATTACTTACACCCGCTAAGAAGTACAATGAACATACCCAGGTGTACTGCTGTATACCTCAGAATCATGGTATCGAAAAGGTGTTAGACCAGAAGTTCCTACCCTTACTATCGAACTCCTTACAATCGCCTATCCGTATTGAGAGTACCATACGAAATACGGACCGGGCGGTAGGTACCTTGCTGAGCCACAGTATAACAAAACAAATGGGAGGTAATGGACTTCCTGAAAATGGGATTCAAATTCGTTTTAAGGGTTCTGCAGGCCAGAGTTTTGGTGCCTTCTTAGCTAAGGGAGTTAGTTTGGAATTAGAAGGTGAGGCGAATGATTATGTGGGCAAAGGGCTTTCGGGAGGAAGACTAATAGTGTATCCCCCCAAAAGGGCTAGTTTTGTCCCTGAAAAAAATATGCTTATCGGGAATGTAGCCCTCTATGGGGCAACCAGCGGGGAAGCCTTTTTTAGGGGGATTGCCGCGGAACGCTTCTGTGTACGAAACTCCGGGGCAAAAGCGGTAGTAGAAGGGGTGGGAGATCATGGCTGCGAATACATGACTGGTGGATATGCGGTTATTCTAGGCCCTGTTGGTCGCAACTTTGCTGCCGGAATGAGCGGTGGGATCGCCTTTGTGTATGATCCTTTGAAAAAACTTCAGGATTATATCAATTTAGAGATGGTAGAAACCACTGTTTTAGAATCTGTAGAAGATGAGATTGTGCTGTTAGAACTTCTGGAAAAACATCAGAAATTTACAGGTTCTACCATTGCGGAACGTATTCTTTCCCAATGGAAAAAAGAGAAAGAGCATTTTGTAAAAGTAATATCTCCCTACTACCGCAAAGTATTAGAAGAGCTGAAAGAAAAGAGTATGGAGGCTATACATGGGTAAGCCCACAGGTTTTATGGAATATCCCAGGAGGGTTGTACAGCAGGTAGAACCTTCTGAAAGAATAAAACATTTTGAGGAGTTTCATATCGAACTCGATAGAGGAGAAAGAGTGCGCCAGGGTGCCCGATGTATGGACTGTGGGGTGCCTTTCTGCCAGTCTAGCTATGGTTGCCCTATTGCGAACCTTATACCTGAGTGGAATGATTTCATCTATCAGGAAAGATTCGAGGAAGCTTTCTGGCGTTTACGGGCGACAAACAATTTCCCTGAGTTTACGGGCCGGGTCTGTCCTGCACCTTGTGAAACTGCCTGTGTACTCGGTATAAATGAACCACCCGTTACTATCAAAAATAATGAATGCTTTATCATCGACAAGGCGTATGAACTAGGGTTAATGATACCTCGTCCTCCTAAGGTTAGAACAGGGAAAAAAATAGCTATTGTAGGAAGTGGTCCAGCAGGATTGGCAGCCGCAGATCAATTAAATCAAGCAGGGCATTGGGTAACCGTGTATGAACGGGCAGACAGGGTAGGGGGACTATTAATGTATGGTATTCCCAATATGAAATTGGATAAACAGATAGTGATGCAACGGGTAGGAATAATGGAGTCCGAGGGAGTTGAGTTTAAAACCAAAAGCTGGGTCGGCCAAAATGTGGATCCGGAACAAATACTTTCCCAATTTGATGCGGTAGTCTTGGCTATTGGTTCTACCGTGCCTAGAGATCTTTCTGTGCCTGGAAGAAATTTAAAAGGCATTCATTTTGCTATGGATTATCTTACAGCAAGCACTAAAGGGTTGTTAGAGGGAGAACAATCGCTCAATGGCAAGTTCATCTCGGCTAGAAATAAACAAGTGGTAGTAATAGGAGGAGGAGATACCGGGAACGATTGTTTAGGTACAGCCTTACGGCAAGGATGTGCAGGTATTAAGAACTTTGAGCTTTTACCCAAACCTCCAAAAGAACGAACTCCCGAGTTCCCGTGGCCCTTGTATCCTCGCCTTTTAAAGATGGATTACGGACATGAGGAAGCACAGGCCCGATTTGGAGAAGACCCAAGAGAGTGGGGAATCCTGACCAAAGAGTTCCTAGACAACGGAAAGGGAGAAGTGGGAGGCATTCGCACGGTACGGGTTGAGTGGTCTAAAGATGCCGGAGGAAAGCCGGTAATGAATGAAATTCCTGGTTCAGAAGAAATCTGGCAAGCCGACTTAGTGCTATTAGCGCTAGGATTTTTAGGCCCCGAAAAAGAAACTGTAGCCGGATTTGGAGTAGAACCCGATCAACGCTCCCTAATTAAAGCACCCTATGGAGACTTTTCTACCTCAAAGAAAAAAATATTTGCTGCCGGGGATGCCCGAAGAGGACAGTCCCTAGTGGTATGGGCTATTCATGAAGGCCGTAAGGTGGCTCGTGCAGTAGATATGTATTTAATGGGGCAGACCTTTCTACCTTGACGCTTCTGCTCTATTGTGATATAGAATCTTCTGCAAAAATTCAGTTGGGAGTGCGAAATGTACGTATTGGTCGAGATATTAGGAAAGCAGTACAAGGCCGAACCCGGGTCCATACTCAAGGTAGACAAAATGCCCCAAGAAAAAGGCACTACAGTGGAGTGGAACAGCATCCTTCTAGTAGGCAAGGAGGGAAATACTTCGGTAGGAACCCCCTATGTACCGGGTGTTATAGTAAAAACCCGGGTAGAAGATCATGGAAAAGCTAAAAAAATTATCGGCTTTAAGTATAAAAAGAGAAAAAATTACCGAAAGCGCTGGGGTCACCGGCAGCAATTTACCTTATTAAAGGTTGAGGAGATAGTAGGGGCTTAAGGGTGATTCAGATCCAGGCCTCGTTAGATAGGAAAGGTTGTCTGAAGACGCTAGAGGCTAAGGGTCATGCCAATACACTTCGGGGTGGTTACAGCCCTGTGTGTGCAGGAGTTACAACCTTACTCCGTACAGGGGCAGAACTCTTTTTAACAGAACAAGGAATCAAAGCAGAGGTGCTTGCCCCGCAGGAAGGAGTAATGGAGATACGGGTTCTTTCAATACCAGAGGAAGGGATCCAACGTTCACAGGGACTGACGGATTTTCTTATTTTTGGGCTTCAGAGATTAGCTTTAGAAGCCCCGGATCAGGTAACGGTACGTTGTATTCGAGAAGAGGGAGATACATATGGCACATAAAAAGGGTGGAGGAAGCTCCAAAAATGGTCGTGATTCCGTAGGAAGAAGATTAGGTATAAAGCGTTACGGGAACCAACTCGTTAAAGCCGGAGAAATCTTAGTCCGTCAACGGGGTACGGTTTTTCATCCGGGGAAAAATGTAGGGCGCGGGAAAGATGATACTCTCTATGCCCGTACTGCAGGAAAAGTTATTTTTAAGACTCTACGAGGGAAAAAAATCGTTACCATAGAACCCCTTGCCTAAAAGGGTATCTTACCGGTGCACCACTTTATTGATGAAGTAATCCTCGAACTTACATCTGGATCCGGCGGATCCGGATGTGTTTCTTTTCGCAGGGAAAAGTATGTGCCAAAAGGAGGGCCTGACGGAGGAGATGGAGGGCGAGGGGGGGATGTAGTCTTTGTGGTGCGTAGCAATTTAAAAACACTTAGACACCTAAAAAAGACCGGAAATTTAAAAGCGCAAAATGGATCTCCGGGCCAGGGGGCTTTGAAGCATGGAAAGGACGGAAGTAGTATAGAGATACCTGTCCCACCGGGAACCCTAGTGCGAGACTTAAAAACAGGGGTTATTTTAAAAGACCTGGTAGAAGAAGGAAGTCGATGGGTATTCCTACCCGGAGGAAGAGGGGGAAAGGGGAATGCCCACTTTAAAACTTCCCGAAATCAAGCTCCCCGTTTTGCCCAAAAAGGAGAACCGGGCAAGACAGCTTTAGTTAAAGTAGAGCTGAATATTATTGCGGATATAGGATTTGTGGGTTTTCCCAACGCAGGTAAATCAAGTCTTTTAAAAGTCCTGACCAATGCCAATCCGGAGGTAGCCCCTTATCCCTTTACTACCAAGACTCCCTATTTAGGGGTATTAACGGTAGGGGAACAAGACCTTGTACTAGCCGATATACCCGGTATATTAGAGGGGGCATCATCGGGCGTGGGGCTAGGGTTAAAGTTTTTAAAGCATATTCATCGGACTAAAGGGTTAGCCTTTCTTATTGACCTTTCCCATCCAGATTTTTTGCATCATTTTGATATACTTTTAAAAGAGCTAAACGAGTTTTCTCCCTCTCTATCTGAGAGAAAAAGGGTAGTTGTGGGTACAAAACTTGATCTTTTAGATACGCTAGTGCCTCTTAAACAGTTGCAAGACAAATATCCCCAGGAGATTGTCTTAGGAATCTCGTCCTTAAACCATCAAGGTTTAGATACTCTTGTTCAGGAATTCTTGAAACTTACCCAGAGGGAAGGTTAAAGATGAGGTTGGCGCTTTTTGGAGGTACTTTTAATCCCATACATATTGGACACTTATATGTGGCAGAAGAAGTACTAGTTTCTCTCCGGTACGATAAAGTAGTTTTTGTTCCTGCCTATCGGCCCGCTCATAAAAGTATCAGCCCTTCGGATGATCCTAAAAATCGCCTTGCCATGGTGCAGTTAGCCGTAAAAGATCGTTCCGAGTTCCTTGTAGAGGATTGTGAAATACTCAGGCAAAGTACTTCTTACACTTTAGATACTATTGATTACCTTTACCGGTCCTACTCTATTACAGGCAGGATCGGACTCATTATTGGAGAAGATTTGGTTGCCGGTTTCCCAACCTGGAAGATGGTACACGAGGTTCTGCAGAAAGTAGACATAGTTATTGCGTATCGGACTCAGCGTGTACCCTTCCCTTTCCCGGTACCCGTGCAATATGTAGAAAATCTTGTCCTCCCAATCTCCTCCTCGGATATTCGTCGCCGGGTTCGGGAAAGAAAAGCCTTCCGATATTTAGTCCCCGAAACGGTTTATGGATATATTCAAGACAAAGGTTTGTACCTATATGAGGATGATTGAATTAGAAAAATATATTAGGGACTTCCTCTCCTCTGTTTTAAGTCCTGAACGATTGCAACATTCCTTACAAACAGCAGAGTTAGCGAAAAGCTTAGGCAAAAGATTTGGCTTAGATCCTGAAAAAGCGTATTTAGTGGGACTTCTCCATGATGCAGGACGGGAGATAGATCCAAAAGTACTGCTGCTTAAAGCGGAATCCCTTGGTTATAACCCTTCGCCAATGGAAAAAGAAAATCCGGTGCTTCTCCACGGTCTAATTTCTGCAGAAATTGCTAAGACTCTTTTTCAAATACAAGACGCAGAGATGTTAGAAGCTATTCAGCATCACACGTTGGGTAAGGTGAATATTTGCCCTTTAGGCGCAATATTGTATATTGCCGACTACCTGGAACCGACAAGAAAATTTGTAGATGCAAGTTTCAGGGAAGCTGTTTTGTCCCTAGATTCTTTAGAGAAAATGTTACTAGAAGTCTTAGAAGCCGAGAAGAGGTATCGGAAAATTCTTGCACCATCTACTCAAGCATTGTACGATGCCCTTCGGGAGAAGGAACTTGAAAAGGCTTAGGCGTAATAAAATCGATACAGGAATACTTTTCCTAATTTTTGTTCTTGGCCTACTCCTGTCAGGAGGAGTGTATATTTATCAGCAGGTGCGGGTAGACCCCCTTACTACTCTTATTCAGGAAGGCAAACCTATTGTGGTTCAGATTATGGTTCACGATGGGAAGGCTTTACAGTTTACCCAACTCTTTTTCTACAATACTTCCACAGGTAGAGGAGCTCTGTTAGATGTACCGAACAATTTAGGGGTCCTTCTGCCCAAAATTCGGAAGGTGGGTAGAATTGATACCCTCTATAAAGTTCACTTGATTGAATCGTTTCGGGACGCCCTAGAAGGGGTAATAGAAGGGGATATTCCTTTTTATTGGGAGTTGTCCTATCAACAGATGGAACGTTTAATCGATCTACTGGGAGGCATCGAAGTATTTATAGCCAATTCCTTACAGATGGACGCAGAGGGTAAAAAAATCTACTTACCTGCCGGAAACCTCCAATTGGACGGTGGAAAAGCGATGGTTTTTCTCTCCTTCAAAGATCCGGAAGAATCTGAGTTTGACCGAATTCTCCGGTTTCAAAAGTTCTTGCAATCTTTATTTAAGAAAATAGGGGAATCCGTAGATTTCCTTCGTCATCCGGAAGTGGTCCCCTTTTTAAAAGCTACGATAAAAACGGACATGGAACTTCGAGGTCTTCTGACTTTTATTGAAGAATTAAAAAAGCTCGATACCGAACGAATTACCTTTCAACGGGTGCTAGGCACTGTTCGCTCAGTGGAAACCATGGAACTCTTATTCCCTCATTTCGAAGGGCAATTACTTCGTCAAACTATCAAAAAGATGGTTGAAAATTTAGCTAGTACCGATGCAGGTAAAGGAGAAGACAGGGGCATAACCCTAGAGATTCTCAACGGAACCCGGTTACCGGGCTTAGCTCGCCGTACGAGAGAGATTTACCAAAGTTTTGGGTATGAAGTTGTATCGTTTGGTAATGCAGAGTCTCAGAATATAGAAAAAACGGTACTTTTGGACCGAAAGGGCAATCCCGAGGGCGCTGCTAGAATAGCCTCAGTCATTAGGTGCACTAATATTGTAACCGATGCTACTTCCTACAGTGGGTCTCAAAGCAAGGCAGATTTTACCTTAGTACTCGGAGGAGATTTTGATGGAAGATACTGCAAATAACCAGACTTTGGTAATGAAAGTGGCGAAATTCATTGAAGATCAAAAGGGTAGGGATACTATAGTACTTTACCTTGGGCCAAAATGTTCTTTTACTGATTATTTTATTATTACTACAGTGACGAGTTCAGCCCATTTGCAGGGTTTATTTTACAATCTATTAAGTTTTTTAGATGAACTCAATGTCGAACTTATTAGAAAGAAAAAAAATATGGATGACTCCGGATGGGAATTGTTGGATTGTGGTTCCTTCGTCATCCATTTAATGACCGAAGAAAAACGTTCGTTTTACGATTTAGAGAAGCTTTGGTTTGAGAGTGAACGAATGTACTATTCTTCATCCTCGTAATCGTCGTAGTCCAGATCGTCTTCAAGGTCTTCATCTTCGTAATCTTCATCTTCTAAATCTTCATCTTCGTCAAAATCATCCTCTATATCATCGAAATCTTCTTCATCCTCTTCGTCATCGTAGAAATCTTCCTCTTCGTCATCGTAATCGTCAAAATCGTCCTCTTCACCGTCATACAGGTAGGTAATAAAATATTCTTTTTCTAATTCATCTTGTAAAGCCATAGCTCTCCCCCCTCTCATGACCCGTAGGCCGAATTCTTATGAAAATCTAAGAGAAGAATGGGGGTCTGTCAACTACATTCTTTCAATTACTTTTTCCTGATAAAGGCCCACTAACAATCGTATAGAACCAAAGTCTCCTGTTAATATTTTCTCTAATTTTGTCAAAGGGGCTGGGAAAGCAATACCGATATTTTGTCCTATAAACAGGGTTGGAGGAGTAAGCATGCAATTAAAACCCAAAACTTCTAGTTTGCCTAAGGCTTTTCCGGCTATTTGGTTTGCTATTTCTCCAAGAGTAGCACGATGAAAAGGACCAAAGTCTTGTTCCTCGTAGGTAACCCCTAATAGGTTAGCCATTCCCGAAACCAGGTTTTTTGCACTTTCGAGCGGGGATCTTATTAAAAGATACCCTTGAACACTGCCGGTGATTCCTATGCTACTCGTAAGTTCATAAGCATAATCGAATTTAACAGGATCGGTGATACTTTGGAGAGGTAAATGGATTTCTTTGAAAAACTCCTCTGCAGCCCATAAAAAATGATTTGTATACACGAGAACACCTTTTTCAATTAGTGTACATGCTGAAGAAAAAAATATCAAATTTTTTTTAAATTTCTTGTAAATTATAAAAGATATGCGTACAATTCTTCACTATGTTCAGTCAAAAGGAATGGCAAGATTTCTATCTGTTGCTCGACCTTGCCCTAATGGAAGATCTAGACCAAAAGGGTGATGTAACTTCGGAGGCTATTTTTTCAGACCAGCGAGTTACCTGCCAGTTAATCAGTAAAGAGTGGGGAGTGCTTGCGGGAATTGAAGGCTTTCAGTCTGTGTTTAAAAAGATGGATCCAGAGATGAAAATAGAGGTTTTCCTATCGGATGGAGCGGATCTAAAGCCTAACACTGTAGTCGCAAGGTTAGAAGGCCTGACCAAAAGTATACTAGTTGCCGAACGAACAGCTTTAAATTTTCTAGGGTATTTATCCGGTATTGCCACAGCTACCCGAAGAATGGTTCAGGCAGCACAAAAGGCGGGCAAAGCTGTAATCTTAGATACGCGCAAGACCTTACCCGGCTATCGGCGCTTGGTTAAGTATGCGGTGCGCGTGGGAGGGGGCCAGAATCACCGGTTTGGATTGTATGACATGGTTTTGATTAAAGATAACCATATAGATGCAGTAGGTTCTTTAACAGAGGCAGTTAGGAAGGTTAAGGAAAAATGGGGGAAAGAGTTTCTGATAGAGGTCGAATGCCGTACTTTGCAGGAAGTGCAAGAGGCCTTAGAAGCACAGGTTGACCGTCTGCTTTTAGATAATATGGATCCCTCTACCACTAAAAAGGCAGTAGAGCTAGTACAAGGGCGAGTTCCGCTTGAGAGTTCGGGGGATATGAACCTCGAGCGGGTAGGTTTGTATGCTGCTTCGGGTGTGGATTTTATCTCTGTAGGTAGAATTACCCATTCGGTTCAATCCCATAATTTTTCCCTTCAGGTGGTAAAAAACAAACATGAATAAAACCTCTGAACAGTATGACTTAGTTGTTATTGGTAGCGGAATCAGTGGGCTAAGTTGCGCTATTGCTGCGGCAGAGAAAGGATTAGAAGTGGCGGTTATTACCAAAGAATCGGACTTAGCCGAATCCAATACCTTGTATGCTCAGGGAGGAATTGTGGCCCGGAGTGCAGGGGATACCCCAACCTCTTTGTACAAAGACATTCTTCGGGCAGGGGCTTATATAAACCATAAACCGAGCGTACGATATGTTTCTGAGGTAGGTCCCCAGTTAGTGGAAGAATATCTAGTAAACAAAGCTCGGGTCCCCTTTACTAGGGAAGCCTCAGGTAAACTTTCGTATACGCAGGAAGCTGCTCATTCGGTCCGTAGAATCCTCTTTTCCGGGGATTCTACAGGGAAATCCATTGAGCAATCCCTACTTCAGTATGCTCATACATTTTCAAATATACAGTTTCTACCCTATAGGATGGCGGTAGATATTATTACCAATACCCACAATTCCACAGATCCGGGAGAACGGTACAAACCTTCTAAAGTATTAGGCGTATATGTACTGAGTTTAGAAACCCAAGAAATCTTTCCCATTTTTACTCCCCATGTGGTGTTAGCAACAGGGGGTGTTGGAAATATTTTCATCCATACTTCTAACCCACTAGGTGCAACAGGAGATGGAATTGGGATGGCCCTTCGGGTTGGATGCGAAGTTATTAACGCAGAGTATGTACAGTTTCATCCTACTATCCTGTATCACCGGGATAAAAAAAGATTCCTTCTTACCGAAGCCCTAAGAGGCGAGGGGGCTCGGCTAATTAACCATAAAGGTATTGCTTTTATGGAACAGTACAACCCAGTACTAAAGGATTTAGCCCCTAGAGATGAGGTTTCTCGGGCAATTTTCCGGGAAATGGCTTTGGAAGGCAGAGGGTATGTATTATTAGATGCTACTTGTTGCCGAGTG
>JBDNDI010000051.1:0-11285 GCA_046719195.1 Spirochaetales bacterium
AACTGCGTGCTGGGGCCAGCAGGATTCCTCTTCCTGGGGCTACGACGAAACCTGCGAAACTTACCTGGAACGGATCGCAGAGTTAACCCTTCGAAATCGCTGCCGAATTATTCTAGTGGCACCCCCTGTGGCAGGAGTAGAAATAAAAAAACAACTTTGTACCCTTTGGCACCGGTTGACAGATCCAAGACAACGCGCACGGTAGTGCCGTAAAGAACAGTAAGATAAAATGGCTATCTGAAAATAACCTATCAGAAAATGGCCATGGAAAAGAAGGTTAGTGGCTGCGTATCCGTATAGGGGCACATATGAGAAAGGAATTACTAAATCTGAGAGGAATTATTACTGTCCTGAATACTCCTTTTACCGAAAAGGACGAAATAGATCTAGAATCCCTCAGAAAAAATGTACTGCGGGCTATGCGGGCAGGGGTTGTAGGGTTTCTTGTACCCGCCCTCGCTGGCGAAGTGGGAAAACTAACCCTGCAAGAACGGGTCGGACTAGTTGATACAGTTATTCAGACAGTAAGACATCGGGAAGACGCAAATGCCAATACCCCTAGAACACTGGTAATCGGAGGTGCTACAGCCCAGGATCCCCTGGAACGAGTTCGTGCAGCTGAAGCCCTAATAGAACTAGGCTGTGACGGAATTTTGGTTTCCCTTCCCTATAGTTCTGATGAGTCTTACCTTCGCGGGGTAAACGAGATAGCCTCGTTAAAGCCAGGATTCCTTATGCTCCAAGACTGGGATCCTACAGGCTATGGATTACCGGTTCCTCTCATTAAACGTTTGTTTGAAGAAGTGGAAGCCTTCCGTTGTCTGAAGATCGAGACGATTCCTGCCGGAGTTAAATATACGGAAGTTCTGCAGGCAACCGGAGGGAAACTGCATGTATCCGGTGGCTGGGCAGTTTCCCAGATGATCGAAGGGTTAGATCGGGGTATTCATGCCTTTATGCCTACAGGCCTACACGAAATCTACTGTGAAATTTACAGGAGATACAGCTCAGGGCATAGGCCGGAAGCTATGGATCTGTTTCGCAAGATACTACCGGTACTTGCCTTTTCTAACCAACACCTGGATATTTCTATTCATTTCTTTAAACGGCTTCTCTACCGGGAGGGGACTTATGCAACTCCCCGTGTTCGCCAACCGATCCTCCCTTTTGACTCGTATCATCAGCGAATTGCCGATGAACTGATAGAATATGTATTAGAGTTAACTTTTCTATTAAATGAATAGCAAATTTTAAGCTCATGATGCGTCTAATTGAAAACAATGGGCTCTTATCCTTTTTCGCAGCCTGTATCCCAGCCCACTTTTCGGAGTTCTTCTTCTAGCTCCATAGAAGCCGAGTCAATAATACGGGAGGTTATCTGAGCAGCCTGATTACCGTCTTTAGCTTCCAATGCTTTCAGGAGTTCCCTGTGCCGAGAAACAGAAGCCTCGGCCCAGGTTTTACCCCAACTAAGATCACTCTGGGCTACGCTCCGGGCCTGACGGGTTCGGGACCAAAGAGTTTCAATAAACTCTTTTAATTGGTCGTTCGGGCAGTAGCTGAAAATAAAACGATGGAACTGCCAATCTTTCTCTATGAATCCTGCCACATCTCCCTTGGCAATACAACTTTCCTGCTCTTTGATAATCTTACGAAGTTTGGTTAAACCCCTGGAATCGATATTGTTGCAGGCCATCTGTACTGCGTAACTTTCGTTAATCTTTCGCACTTCAAAGAGTTCCCGAACCGTCTTACATGAAACAGGTCGGACAATATCTCCCTTATTAGGAATATTTACAGAAAGACCCCTACGACGGAGTTCCATTAAAGCATCCCTTACAGCTACACGGGAGACATTGTATTTCTTAGCTAGATCCATCTGGACTAACCGTTCGCCCGGTTTTAATGTACCCGTTTCGATCTGCTGGGCAAGGTGGTCCGTAATGAGAGAGCTTAAGGTTTTTATGCTAGATAAGTCGATCCCGCTTTCCATATACTTTAATTATACTTTAATTATTTTTACGTTTGGTAAACAAGTTAACTACCTTTTCCCCAATAGGAAACTGCTTCGCAATGGTAAGCACACAAGCTAAAAAGAAAATAAAACTTAAAGGGCGGTTAATGAGGCTGAATATGTTCCCATGACTGATATAGAGGGCTCGCCGGAAGAATGCATCAGCCATGTTCCCAAGAATTAGCCCTAAAATTAGAGGTGCAGAGGAGTAGTTCATTTTATCTAACAAGTAACCTAAAATACCACAGACAAACACAAGCGCGAGATGAAAAGAGTTTAGGTTGTAGCTATAGACCCCGATGACACAGAGCACTGCAATAATGGGAATAAGTATTTTCTGGGATACCTTCAGCACACTTACCATGAGTTTAGTGATTACAATTCCTATGACGAACAAGTATATAGTACCCCATAAAATTATAGCGCCAAGTTGGGGAATTATGGCAGGATGCTCCACACTCAGCATGGGCCCTGGTCGAATACCGTGTAACATCAATGCTCCGAGCAACATGGCGGCCGGCGGACTACCCGGTATTCCTAAACTTATTAAGGGAATAATAGCTCCCCCTATAGCTGCATTATTTGCTGTCTCTGGTGCCATTACTCCTTCATATACCCCTGTTCCAAAGTCTTTTCCGTTTTTACAGGTTCGTTTTGCATCACCATACGCTACCCAGGCGGCAATATTTTCTCCTACCCCCGGTACAGCACCTATTCCCACACCAATGAACCCCCAGCGTAAAATCCGAATAAAGTTTTCTTTAATAAGACTGGCAAGGGGAAGGGCTTTTTTAATGTCTTTACCTGCAGGGGATATTGTAGTCTCGCCTTGCTTCATTATTTTTACTATTTGGGGCACACCAAAAAAAGCGATAGTCATGGGTACAAAGGGAATGCCGGTAATGAGGTCTCTGATACCAAAGGTTAAGCGTTCCCACCCTTGAAGGTCTTCCATGCCAACCATAGCCATAAGAATACCGATAAATCCGGCTATCCAACCCTTTATTACCAACCCCGGGGCGGATATAGCACCGCAGATAAGAATTCCGAAGACCGCCAACCAGAAGAACTCGGGCGAGGTAAATTGAAGGGCAAGTTTGGTCATAATCGGAGTGAAGAAAAGAAATATGATCATCCCGAAAAGAGTACCGATCACCGAAGCTACTCGTGCCACGGTATTGGCATTTCCACTTTCCCCTTTCATAGCCAGAGGATACCCGTCCAGACAGGTGGCTGCTGCAGAACCTGTCCCCGGGATATTAATTAAAATGGCCGAAATAGAACCCCCGTATATTGCCCCTATGTATACCCCCATAAGAACAATTAGAGCAGTTTCAAGTTGCATCGCGTAGGTAAGTCCGGTGAACATGGCAATTCCCACTGTAGCAGACAAACCGGGAAGAACGCCAAAGGTAATTCCTACTACCATGGATCCAAACAAAAATAACATGTTTTGCCAAGTAATCAGATTGAATACAAATAAACCAAAGGTTTTTATAGTTTCTGTTAATAAGGATACAAAATCCATAACTAATCCTTTCTCTGCGTATCGCTAGGCTCAGGGTAAGGGTATTCCAGCTAGATATCCAAAAAAGAATTGAGCAGTAGCACTGGTGACGATGCTGATGACAACTATTTTCCCTGTCGAAGTCGCCTTAAAAGTTTTCATCATAGCAAACAGAAATAGGAAGGTACTGAGCCAAAAAGGAACCCGAATACGGGTAAAGGGTACGGTTTCCCAAAAAACCCACATGTAGAGGCAAAGGTATAAAAAAACAAGGAAAGTATCTAGAAACTGGCGGGAAAGGTAGATAGTTTTTAGATTGCTCCATCTTAGCCAATACAGGTTCCCGCCCTTACGAAAAGCCTCCATCCAGAGAAGTATTGCGAGAAATGCAAGAATGACTCCTATTACAAACGTTGAGAAACCGGGCGCGGTATAGAATACCGCGTCCGTTAACCGCATGGCCTCTAAACTAATCAGAATGGAGTACACTATTAAGGATAAACTTGCAATGAATAGAAGAATTGCGAACAGGAAATCCCACTCTTTCATTTTCTCATTGGCAGCCATACGTATCCTCTTTCCTACTCTTTAGGTTTAGAAATGCCCAAAGCTTCCGGATCTTTCTTCGCTAGGCCTAAATCTTTAGACACCCAGGAGGCAATACTTTCCATATTTAAGGCTAGTTCCTTAGCTTCTTTTCCCCATAGACCGATTTTCCGGGCTTTCTGTTCTTGTATAAAGGGGAGTGTAGCCGGATTGTCCATAGCTTTTGCAAAAGCTTTACCAAACCGTTCCAGTATTTTGGGATCTGTGTCTGCGGGTAACATAAATCCTAGCCATTGAAACAGGTTTTTAAATCCAAAAGCTGCTTTAGGATAAAGAGCAGCGCCTGCCGGCACCATACCGGCACCCTCGAATAACATTTCTATGGTTTCTGTCATTACAAGGGGCCTAGCCATTCCTCCCCGCACGTATTCAGCAATTTCTCCTGCCGAGCAGCTTACCGCATCCACTTCTTTACTAAGCAAAGCTGTGATGGCTGGTGCACTTCCATTATAAGGAACATGCTGGAACTGCACATCTGCTCCTTTCTCCAATTGCATAGCTTTAATATGCCAGAGTTTACCTCGGCCTGAGTTACTGATCTTGACCGTATTGGGTTTTTCTTTGGCTGCCTGCACTAGTTCCTGTATGGTTTTATACGGAGAATCTTTGTGAACAGCAATAACACCTGGAGACCCTCCACCGATGAAAAATTCCCAATTTTTTGCGATAGGAGACACATCGTTTACTCCAAAGAATAGGGCTGTTTCCGAAGCTCCTAACACGGTATATCCATCATGGGGGGGAGTTCCAGACTTTCATCCCTGCTGTACCCCCATTAGCTCCGGGTAGGTTGTGGCACACTATGGAAACTCCTAGATCTTTTTCCATTAATCCTGCAAGGTGACGCACCCATACGTCTGTGCCACCTCCCTGGCTAGAAAAGATGTACACGGTAATCGGCTTTGATGGATACGTTTCTTCTTTTTTGCCCCCTCCTACTACCAACCCTATTGAAAGAACTAGTAGCAGGCATAGAATTGTTCCTCTCTTCATAGGAACCTCCTCTTTCCCTTTAAAATATCTTACTCTCGGAAACACCGAGATTAGAAAACCCATTCATACAATTCTCCTAGAGAGACTGCAGGATTTCTTTTCTTAAGTAAGTCTGTCATTTTTTTTCGATCGATCTTTTCGGCCATTTTCTCAACTTTTCTTGTGATCCGGACTGCTACATCAAATGTCGTGTAGAGGTCCACTTCTTTAGACATAATGTCGTAGGCATACCAGTCATCCGTGTACCCTACCTCTTTCAGGTAATAGAAAAATTCGATCAACTCTAACAGATTGAAAGCCCCTGGGAGCATGTCCCAATCCCAATTCCGGTCATTATCATTTAAATGGACATAGAATAGCCGACCTGTCTGGTGCAGAAGAGCTGCGGCCTGGGCAGGCCTTTCCCCGGCAAGTATGGAATGCCCGAAATCCAAGGTTACTCCTAGATTGGGAAGGCCTACTGAAGCGCAGAACAGGGCTGTTTCACCTGCTGAAGCTAATAAACATCGGGTTCGGGGATCATTCCATTTGTACTCTATGCAGATCTGTAGGTCTTTTGCAGCGCTAGCAATTTGGTGAAAAGCCTCTGCCATATAGGCATAGGCATCCCTGTAATCCATCTCGAAGGGATAATCGTGTCCGTCGTTCAACGGGCAGGTGGTTATTCGTCTCGCTCCAATAAGTCGTACTGCATCGCTAGCAGCTTTAAAATCCTCCACCACCTCCTGCCTTTCTTTCGGATCACTAGAACTGAATGAACCTCGTAGCCACTTTCCCTGTCTGCGGGAACGCACATTCACTGCCGATACCCCTAGCCCGGTGTCCTTAAGCAAACTGACCAGTTCCTTAGGATCTTGAAAATCTTGGGGATAGCAGAGTTCCACCCCTTCCACCCCGGGGATTCGAGCGGCTAATTCTAACTTTTCCCTTAAACTTTTCTCAGGCTGGTACTGCATGTAGCGATTTTTTACACCTCCAAGAAAAGCTGTTATTATTGCAATCTTATTCATATCTCTCTCCTTTGCTTTTTTGATTCCCAATAAGATTTCTATGCTGTTTTAACCATTCCATACCCTGAATAACCCATTCCCATTCTTGTTTTAAGGTGTCTTCTTCTCGACCGAGGGGATCCATCCAGCTTTCTAGAAGCACGCTTTCTACAATGGGAGGTAAGCTTTTTAAGTAAGCTACTAAGTCTACCTGGCCTTTCCCTAGCGGAGTGCCGGTAAAATGCCATCCCGTACCTTGACGAAGAATTTTACCGTCTTTAATGTGGGCGGTTTTTGCTAAGGGAGATAGTTGCCGCATGGTTTCTTCTGGGCCTACCAGTTGAGCAATAGAGTTTAGCGGATCAAGGCAAACCTGCACACGAGGGTGGGCAAGCTTCTTTATTAGTTCCACAATTTGTAGGGGGGTAAACCGGAAGTGATTTTCAATGCAAAGATAGAGGTTCTGCTTTTCTAAAAGAGGCAACACCTCTTTAAGGGCTCTTTCTACATCTTTTAGACCCACTGTCCCCCCATCAACTACAGCCCGGAGAATGAAAGCTTTAAGGTAGCCAGCTTTCTCAATAGCTATCCCTAGGTTTTCTATACCGGATATCCCCACTTCCAACTGGATGCCTTGCGTTTCTGCTCTTCTTTGCAAGGCATCTAATTCATGGGCTGATTTTTCTAATAGGCGGGTATTTTCACAAAGCTGGAAAACTTCTACTCCTGCAGTAGCAGCGAGGTCTAAAAGTTTTTCAGCCTGCTCTCCCTTAGCGGCTCTGTGACGAAACACAAAACTAGTAATTCCAATTTTTGGCATCCTTCTTTATTCCTCTAGTTTTATTCCCGACCGATACTTTCAGAAAAACTATCAAACGCTATACAGCCAATGCAATCCGTCTGACTGTATTACAGAATACAGGCATACAGAAAAGTTGTCAAGATTTTTTTTGCCCTATTGTTCCCTATTGACGATTCAATCCTGTTCCCTACATTTCAGGTTATAGATCCAAGATTATTATAGCTTTATGAGCTATCGAAACAGTAATTTTATGCCAAAAGTTTCAATAGCTCAGGTTTGTGGGATACTTGCTTCAAAATAACTGCAGAAATAGTTACCTTCCCTATCGCTTATATAAGGATATACCAAGGATATACAGCCTCAGAAATCCTGGTACATTGCATTTATCCCCGACACTAATCCAGATGTCTGGAAGGCAACTTTAGCGTATGCCAATAAGACCCAAAATCAATTGCAGAATATCGTAGAGAAATTAAAGGAAGAATTTCTGGATAAACGGGTCGAGGCTGGGAGTTGTTCCCTTCAGTCGGCGAAAGATTCTCCTTCCCCGACCGGGCCTGCCTACAAACTCACTGTTACGAATCAGGTACTCCCCACGGGAAAATACTGAGTGAATCTTACCCTGGATTGTCCATCCTTCGAAAGGGCAAAAAGAGGTGTTCATATGGAGATTGGTTGCCGACATAGTCCAACGGGGTCTAGGATCGTACAACACTAGATCTGCATCCGCGCCGGGAACTAAACGCCCCTTCTCCGGAGCTAATCCAAACCGCTCCGCAGGTCGCGTGGCAGTAAGTTCTACTAATTTTTCTAGACTTATCCTGCCCTTAGCCACCCCTTCCGTGTACAGGATATAAAGACGCGCCTCTAACCCCGACATACCGCTAGGTACCCGATCGAAACGGCCTGCACCAATGCGTAGATTATCCTCCGGAGGAACTCCTGCATCATCCGAGGATACAATTTCTAGAATTCCAGCCTTAAGGGCCTTCCATAACGCCTTTTGATCTAGCTCTTTCCGCAGCGGAGGGCTACAGATAAATAACTGTCCTTCTGATTTAAGCAACGCTTCTTCGGTAAGACAGAGGTAGTGGGTACAGGTCTCAGCATACACCGGTAGTCCTTGCTCTTGCGCAGTCCGAATCAAAGGTATGGAAGCAGCAGCAGAAATGTGAGCCAAATACAAAGGAGCAGGGACCTCCTGCACCAACTCTATTACCCTATTTACCGCCATCCGTTCTGCTTCTACCGGTCGGGTATACGCATGCTGAATTGGTTCGTACTTTCCCGATTCAAGAGCCTTTTGTACCCGGTAGTCGATAAGGGCATCATGCTCGCAGTGCACCATCAGCATTCCCCCATGGGAAGCTGTAACCTCCAGAATCTTTAGCATTCCCTCATCACTCATTAACCTGCCTGAATGCTTGTAAGTGGTAAAACACTTGTTGGTAGGTATACCTTCCTGGATAAGGCGGGGGATCTCTTTTAGGGTTTGTGGTTCAGCATCTAATAGAATCCCACTCAAACTCCAGTCAATGCAGGAATCCTTAGCCTCCTCTTCCTTTTGCTCCAGGTTTTTTAATATAGACTCCCCTTTGTTCTGTGTAGAAAAGTCGATAACCGTAGTAATTCCCCCCCAAGCAGCTGCCACAGAACCTGTGCCAAACCCATGCACCGTGCAGGTACCCATAAAGGGGGAGTTAAAATGCAAATGGGGATCTATAAGCCCCGGCAGCACTAAAAGCCCTTCCGCATTAATAACTTCGGTTTCTTCTCCGATAGGTAAAGTTCCTCTAAGAGCTACTGCCTGTACTTTTTCTCCCACAATTAGCAGATCAGCCTCTTGCGATCCATTAGGATCCACCACCCTACCATTTTTTATTAATAGTTTACGCTCTGCCATATATGTATCCTCAGTTGTGCTAGTGTTTACAATCTTTCGGGCTGTCCGTTGGAACAGGGATTTAAACCTTTCTCCTCCTCGGATTCCGCCTGGTTCAAGGTTTCGCTTTTTCCCAGCTAGAGAGGTATTTCGCCATTGTAGGAGAAAATACACGTTCCAGATGTAGCATCCGTTGAGATGCAGGCCGAGAGTACAACCCTGAATGGGCAAGTAAGTAGCCTCCTTCCAGGAGGCTTTTTAACATCCGGCAACCCGCTTCTACCGGGTCTATGACAACAGTAGAAACTTTTTGCATAAGTTCGCTTTGAAACCCCGTAAGCCCTGCACAGCCTAAAATTAGCACTTCCGCTCCCCGCTTTATAAGTCTAGTAGCTGCTTGTTCTAAGATCCGTAGAGTGCTAGGCTTGTCTTCATCAAAGGACAATACCCGCAGATTAAGGGGTTCGGTTCCTGCATATCGTTCTTTTAACCCATACGTCTGCACTAAACTATCCATTAAAGTAACCGCTCGATCCATTCCTGCTAAAATACCGAATTTTCCTCCCAGGAGAAGGGACAGGGAAAAGGAGGCCTCGGCAATCCCTACTACCGGGCAAGAGGCCATTTCTTTTAATGCAAACAGGCCTGGATCTCCGAAACAGGAGAGGAGAATACCCCTAGGGGAAGGATATTGGGCTAAGAGAGGCAGAATGGCTGTTGCAGCCAGGGAGTAATCCCGCCAGGACTCAAGGGACTCAGGCCCTGCGGGCGCTGAGACCACTACAGGCTGCCAGGGGGTTGCAAAAACCTTTTCTACCGTCTGCCGGATTTCCTCGGTCATGCGGTTAGAAGTATTGGGATTTATTACCAGAATCGAGTAGTTACTTTCCTGAGAGATGTTGGAACTGCTCATACATTTCCTCTACCGAAAGAGTATCTTTTCGATACCCCCAGTGTGTAAGGGCTTGAGCTAATCGGGTGATCTGCGGGGGTTTTACAAACGTTTTGGATAGAAGTTCGGGCTCTGCAAACACTTCCCGCGTTGTGCCATCTTTCAGAATCCGACCCTGGCCTAAACAAATGCACCGCTCCGCATATTCTGCCACAATAGGCATTTCGTGGGTGATAATGATAATCGTATGTCCTTCCTGATCCCGTAGAGTCTTCAGAAAGTTCATTACTTCGATAGACTGTCGCCGGTCCTGTCCGGTAGTAGGCTCATCTACAATAATTACCTCAGGCCTTAGAGAAAGAATCGAAGCAATGGCCACCCGCTGGCGAAGCCCTTTTGTAAGAAAGAAGGGATGTTCCTGAAACAGCTTCTCCTCTACCCCGCACACCCTGGCTGCTTCTCGCACCCGTATGTCTACATCTTCGTGGGATAGGCCAATGTTTCTAGGACCATAGGCTATTTCTTTATAGACTGTATTGTTGAACAATTGGTGGTCGGGATTCTGGAACACATATCCCACCTTGGTGACGATTTTTTTCGTCATGCCTTTTTCACGGGTATCGATAGCCCCAATAGAAACCTTTCCCTCGGTGGGCTTTAAAATACCATTTAGACATTTAGAGAGGGTGGTTTTCCCTGATCCATTCTGTCCGATAAAAGCAATAAACTCCTTCGGATAGATTTTTAAATCGATTCCATTTAATGCTCGGGTGCCATCCGGATAATCAAAAACAAGTCCCGTTACTTCTATTAGAGGCACAGTTTGGTAAGCCTTCATCGACTTACCCCCGAAGATGAAGTTTTCTGCATACTCTCCTCAACTTCCTCCAAAATCCGGGAAAAATCTGTATGGAGAAAACCAGGATACACACCCTCTTTCCGCAAACGATCCAGAAACATGGTGCCCTGCGGGGGCTGAATACCCTGCTGTAATAGATAATCGCAGTCTTGGAAAAATTCTTCCGGGGGGCCTGCTTTTAGTATTTTGCCGTTATACATCAATACTAGAAAATCTGAAAGGGGCGCCACTTGCTCCACATTATGTTCTACCACAACAATTGTCATTTCTGTCTCTTGTTTTATCCGGGTAAGGATATCAAAAATAGCATCCTTACCTAAGGGATCCAGCATGGAAGTAGGTTCGTCTAAGATGAGGATTTTCGGTTTCCCCGCTAGTACACTCGCTATGGCTACCCGTTGCTTTTGCCCCCCCGATATTTCATAAGGGGACTTGTCCAACAGCCCCTCGATACCTGTTAAGGGGCTGACCCATTGGATCCTTTCCTCGATCTCGGAAACAGACAATCCAATATTCTCTAAACCAAAGGCAAGTTCTTCCTCTACGGTCATAGAGGTAAACTGAGCTTCCGGATCAGAAAATACCAACCCCACCTGCTCGGCTAATTGTTGAGCCGACAGCGTGCGCACATCCTTGCCAAAAATCTCCACCTTCCCGCGCCATACCCCATGGAAACTGTGAGGAATAATGCCCTTAATGCAGGAAACTAGGGTAGTTTTTCCATGTTCGTTAGGTCCCAAA
>JBDNDI010000052.1:0-11140 GCA_046719195.1 Spirochaetales bacterium
TTTACCAGGCTACCTCCTGTTATGGACATTTTGGCCGGGATACCTTCTCCTGGGAACGAACCGACAAGGTAGAGGCTTTGCAGAAAACAGTTGGGTAAAACCCAATACCGAATCCGATCGGGTAGGGTATACCTAGCATTAGATACATGGAAGAACAAAAGGCTTCTGCAGAGGGCCTGAACCGCTTGATGCAGGCGTTTAAACAAAGCTAAATCGCCCAAAAAGAAAAACCAAGCCCTACGGGCAGATAAACGGAACCTAATTTAACCTTCCCTATGATTTTAAAATTAGCCCTCAGGAACCTGTACCGGCACCCCCGGCAAACTCTCACTGTCGGGGGAGTGTTAATGATGGGAATAGCTCTTCTTTTTGTGGGCAATGCTCTGTTCGATGGAACAGAAGCCGGAATCGAGGAATCCTTTATTGCAAGTTTTACTGCCCATCTTTCAGTACGGGCTCGCTCCGTTATGGAGTTTAGTATATTTGGGGATCAAACCCCTGTGATCGGGGAACTTTTCCGCATGCCCACTCTAGCCCCCTATACGGAATTACGAAAGACTTTAGAGCAACAGCCTGGAGTGGAAGCTGTTACCTCTTTGGTATCGGGGTTGGCTTTACTCGAGTACGGTAACTACCGGATGCCCGCGCCTCTTTTTGGTGTGGAACCGGATACATATTTAAAAGTTATGCCGGGGATTACTGTAACACAGGGAAGGTTTTTACAGCCCGGGGAACGAGGGGTGGTTCTTCCCGAAGCCCGAATCCGGCAAATAGAAGCCACTGTGGGAAAGAAACTTAATTTAGGGGAGATCCTGCAATTTGCTGTTGCGGATGGTATAAGCTTTCGGATACGATCCGCTCCTCTTTTGGGAGTTATCCGGTATCCTTTGAGGAATGAAACGTTAGATTCGATCGTACTGATAGATCCCACAAGCTTAAGGGAACTCTACAGCTATTTCATAGGCACGGTACCTGCGCCAATGAATGAATCGCTTGCCCTCAAACCTTCCCCAGCGTCTTCTCCTGCCTTTTCTCCTCCTACGGCTGCCCCCGCCTACCCTGATACTCCGTCCATATCCTCAAGATCCTCAAACTCCCAACCTCTTTCATCTGCTCCGCCGGCAAAGGCCGCTATCCGGACGCAACCAGCTCCTGCTACCGCGCAGAACCTGCTAGAATCCCTCTTTGAAAACCCTGAACCCGATCAGGAGGCAAGTGTTGAGGGAATAGATCGGCAAGTCCTGGAACAGGAATTAGCCCAAGCCCTGCAGGCTCCTCGTCCTGCAGTGGATGAGGGTGCCTGGAACTTTATTCTATTGCGCCTGAAGCCGGAAGCCTCGGTCGCACGAGTACATCGGACTCTCCAACGCCTCGTTCAGGAAAAAGGCTGGGAAATACAAGTCTTAGACTGGAGGCAGACCGCAGGAGCTAGCGCGCTTTTTCTTTACTGGATGCGACTCATATTTAATATAGGGTTTGGTGTGGTGGCTATTACGAGCTTGATAATTCTTATGGACAGCCTTGTTATGAATGTATTGGAACGGGTTCCGGAAATCGGTACCCTTCGAGCTCTAGGTGCTTCCCCTTCGGTTATTCGACGTCTTTTTCTTACTGAAACTACCCTGCTAGCGGCAGGGGCAGGTCTTTTGGGAATAGGGCTTGGCCTAGCGGCAGGGGTATATCTAAGAGCTCACCCCATCCAATTGGAGAATGAATTTTTGATCCAACTGTTTGGAGGCAACTCCCTATTTCCTCGCCTTTCCTTAAACCGGGTAGTGGTATCCTGGATCGTCGCACTTATCTTGGGATTAGTGGGATGGATATATCCAGTTCGGATTGCCTTAAAAGTTCAACCCCGAGTAGCTATGGAACGAAGGTTGTAGGAAGCATACCCATGGTTGCATCTCTGGTTCTTCGGATTGCTTTACGGAATTTGATACGAAGGGGACATCGGTTCCTTTTCCTGCTTCTGTTAGTAGCTTTAAGTTCTTTGGTGATTCTGAGTATGGCCTCTCTATTTGACACCCTTATGTTCAATCTGAAACGTAAGGGTTCCATTTATTACGGAGGGGACATTACTGTCCGGGGATTAAAGGATCGATATGCTTTGATCATCGAAGAACCCAAACCGCTAATGGAAGCCATACAGGATTTCGTACCTGCAGGTACGGTAGTATCCCCTCGAATTAACTATCGCAACACGGCTACTACCCTGTTTTTTGCTGGGGACTCGATTCGGCAGAGGATGGTAAACGGAATAGATTTCCGCCTGGAAGCTCCCCTCTTTGACCAGGTTACCTTTGTAGAAGGGAGTTACAAGCCCCTGCAGAACCCCTCCCGTACTCGGCCCGGCATCCTTATCTCTGAGCCTGTAGCTCGTCTTCTCAAAGCCCGGGTAGGGGATGATCTATTGCTCTACCTCCCTACATTGTCCGGCCAGATTAACACGGCTACTGTAGTATTGGAGGGAGTATTCCGCGATTCGAGTTTGTTTGGATATTATACCGCCTACATGGATATAGAAGCGCTTCGAACTTTAATCCGTTTTCCAGAAGGCCAGTGCACGGATATTGCTATTTTTTTCCCAGGCACGAAACCCGATACGGACATGGCCCGCTCATTGCAGCAGGCCTTGGAAGGTCGCTTCCCCTTAACTCCTTTGTTTTTTAATCAGCAGGATTTATGGAGCTATCGGGATCAAACAGATTGGAAAGGAGTCCGATACGCCCTAACCACTCTAGATGCCAATTTGGGCAAAGTGAACGAATTGTTAGATGCGGTGCGGTTTATTGCCTATGTCCTTATGGCAATTCTAGGGGGGGTTGTGTTTTTCGGGGTAACCAATAGTTACCGCCTTACCGTATTTGAACGGCGGAAGGAGATCGGCACCCTGCGAGCCTTAGGTATGAACCGGGGAACGGTGTTGGTCTTCTTTTTATTGGAGGGAATATGTTTAACCCTTACTTCGGTTTTCGCAGGCGCTTGTTTAGCTCTGCTGCTTCTCTTTGCCCTTTCCCAAGTGAACTTTTCTTTTCTGGCAGGCTTTGATATTTTCCTAAGAGGAGGATACCTTCAGGTTTCTCCCACAGGGGAGGCTCTTCTCTTTACCCTGCTGCTTACCCTTGCGGCAGTGTTGTTAGCCCTCTTAAAGCCAACGATAATGGCTGCTTCGGTTCCGCCGGTCGAAGCCATGCAAGAAGGCCGGTAGAAAAAGTTTGGGGAATCTTAGAGGATGCGTTTCTGATAATCTCAAACGCCAAGGATTGGTTCCAGAACTCCCAAGCCTGAAACTTCGACTTTTCTCGTTTCTTTTTTGTTATTGGCTACCCAATTACCACTACCCAGCAGGGAAAATGGGGCAAGTAAGATAAGCAGTTTTAGATGTGTAAGTGGATAAGTTATAAGTAGATTTTGTTAATGATTATGCGTATCGATTTGGGAATAGTATACTCTTTCGAAGGATTTCTATTGATTAATACCATCAACCTTATAACCAACTGGATAACAGCCTTAGTAGATACAGAGGTGTGTAGAATGTTAAAAAAATATCTGTATACTAATTCCAACCTTTCAAGAAAAAGATAAACAATTTCTATTTAAAAGAGGTATACAATGGATTATAAAGACCAGCCTGAATCAAAAACCCCTGCGCAGCCAGGGACAAACCCAACAAAGCCAGCGGCCTCTCCTGCTTCGACTTCGCCAATGCAAGCTACACCCCCTACCGCAGCTGGGGGTACCCCGTATGTACCTGCAGGAGGTACCCCTGTGTATCCCTACCCAATGGGAGTAGTACCGGGGCCAGGGTACAGCGGTTATGATGGGGAGGAGATTAACCTAATAGATCTGTTTATTGTTCTTATAAAACGGCGTCGTCTTATCTTGGGATTTCCCCTTCTAGTAGCCCTGGTAACAGGAATCTACCTGTTTGTTCTTCCTGCTTTTGGTGTCCTTTCTTTTCAGACTTATTCGCTACAGGCCGTAGTAGCCTCGGTGCAGATACCTCCGGCTTTGCGGGAACAAGTAGGTATGGACATCCCCGGCCTAACGGTAGCATACGGGCAGGAATTTAATACTGTAATCGATGCAGTGGTAAAGAATAAGCTAAAAACGGATAATCTTCCGTTGGATCCGACTGACCTTCGATTGCGAACCTATGTGGCGAAAAGTTTCATTGGCAAAGATTACAAAGTTAAAGCGGAGAAAGAAGGGATTCGGTTTGAGGTAAAAGCCCGGGAAAAAGAAGCGGCAAAAGCATTTTTGGCCGATATGTTGAATCGAGTGGACAGTAGGCTTCGCAAGCAGATTGCCGAACGGTCTAAGGTAATTTATGAGTCCATGGAAGAGCTCTGGAAAGAAGTTTCCCAAACTTTGGTTCTCTCCGATACAGTAAAAGTTCTTATCGCTTCAAGCAAAGTGTATAAAGAAGGCACTCTGCCTGTTCTTGTCTCTGTGGCAGAGCCTGAGGTGTTCCTTGAACCCCAGCGTCGCTCTACCACCTTTGTGGTTGCAGTTGTTGCTTCCTTTTTCCTTGCCATTTTCCTCGCCTTTGTGGTGGAGTATGTGCATAATATAAAGAAAGATCCTGAAACCCTATCCAAAATCCAAGCTGCCTGGAAAGGTAAAGAATAAGTACACGCAGTAGCCGATGCCACTACCCTAGCCCATAGAAGGGTACGAATTATAGAAGTATACGAAATCCTCGAGAAACGGTTTTGTAAGGAAAAGAACAAGGCCGTGGTAAATTTTCTGGAGCAGGGGGCAGATAACCAGATCGAAGATAATGGATACCGCACCTAAAACAAGTTTAAAGAAGAATTGTTAAAGGAAGTAGATACCCTGGTAAAATTACTATACAGAGCTTTGCTCTTGCTTACGAATAGATTCTGCCGCAGATAGCCGACTTTGCTTTCCATATTCCCTTTCTCTTTCCCGCTCACCGGATTGCAAAGGTAACCTGGAATCCCTAGTGCCACTTGAACCGGAGAAACAAGTCGCCCTAGGGGAAAACTTAGCATCAGGTAGTGTATCGTACCCTTCTCTCCGCAAAGCAGGATATCCGCTTCCCCAAAGTCAACCTGAGTCTCTACGGCCAGCTAAATCAAATCTAGGAATCCGCCCGATTGTCCAGGCGATTATTTCCCCTTCTTCAGGTACCGCTGTACTCGGGGGTAGGAACAGTCGAACTCCGAAAGCATTCCTTTCTTCCGTTCGTGGATCCGCCTTGCCGTAGGATGTTGCTTAAATCGCATCTGTTGATCTTTTTCCCGCCAAGAATCGATTTCCGCTTTCCATCGAGAAGTCTTCCAGGTTCCTCCTCCGACTTACCGTATCCCAACGCTTTTTCTGGGTACTTTTAGTGTACGACAAACACTAATCCGCAGGAACTCTGCAGAGCGCCACCTGCCGGGTTCAGGGGTTTAGGCCAAGTACCTTTCTTACTAGTATGAGAGTTTGGCCTAGAGTTTTGCCCAATGCTGCCCATATCTTTAGGATCTGCAAAGGGGGAGAGTCTTCGCTTTTAGCTCATCTTAACAGGCCTTGGATTCTTTGTATTTAGAAAAGAGATATATAGGTATCATTCAGAGTAGTCATTACCTTTTATGTTCTCAGGAGGTCGTATTTATTTTACATGCTCCCTATTCGTATCGGCACTTCCGGGTATACCTATCCTCAATGGAAAAAAGTGTTCTATCCGGAGGAGCTGAGTACTTCTTCCTACTTTAATTACTATCAGACCTATTTTTCCACCGTAGAATTGAACTACACCTTTTACCATGTGCCACGACAAAGCACGGTGGTAAAGTGGTACCGAGAAGCATCAACTGGGTTTGTGTACTCGGTGAAAGTCCCCCGGGCTATTACCCATCTACAGAAACTTTCGTCTTGTGAAGAGTCCCTGAGATCTTTCCTTTTCCTCCTTTCTTCCCTCCGGGAAAAGCTGGGCGGTCTGCTTTTTCAATTTCCCCCCTCCTTCAAGTATTCTCCCGAACAGCTTCAAAAGATCCTCCGCTTAAAAGACCTTCTGCAGGGCTACCTACCGGTACTGGAGTTCCGGCATCGCAGTTGGTTCGAGGCCGATCTTTCCCCGCTCTTTTCTGCCGGGTTCTCCGTAGCTACTGTTTCCGCACCTTCTCTTCCCTTCGTGATTCCTGAATCCACTCCCCACCTCTATCTTCGCCTCCACGGTCGTACTGCCTGGTATCGCTCCGAATACTCCACGGCAGAACTGGAAGAGCTTGCCCGGATCATCACCGAGCAGGCATCCCGAAACAAACCGGTTTGGATCTATTTCAACAACGACCTGGGCGGCTGTGCTATCCGAAATGCGCTAACCCTGAAAAACCTTTTGGGGGTGTAATACCCACAATATGCATTCTTTTTCTATTTGGATGCTATTTAGGGGAAAGACAAAGAGGGGTTCTAGGTAGTTGAAGATCCCGTATATTCAGGCGGTTATTTTCAGGGAAAACATATTGATGCGTTTAGGTGATCCTTATATTCGACCGTTTAAGGGATAGGCCTCTTCCTATGTTCTGGAGAGAAGATTAGAATGCCTCTGACTGAAACTATGCCACAAATAATCCATAAAGATGATGCAAAGTTTGTTTTTAACAAAAAAACCGCTGGATATGCGTAATAGAATAATAAGGAGTAGAGCTTAGTTGTATGGGTACAAACAAAGAAGTCTGGATTGTTGGTAGTAAGGGGATGCTGGGCCAGGAATTGGCCCTTTTGTTGAAAGAGAAGGGGGTAGGGGTGCTAGAAAGCGATCTAGAGGTATCCATCCTGGATTCCGATGCCCTTTCCCGCTTTGTGGAACAAAATGCATACGGATCCCCCACCCTGGCGCCTTCCAACCTTCGATCGTTGACAGGCCTACGATGGATCGTAAACTGCGCGGCTTATACTGCAGTGGACCGGGCAGAAGAGGAGCCGGAAATCTGCCGTCGGTTAAACGTGGAAGGGCCGCGGAACCTTGCCCGCTTGGCAAAATCTATTGGGGCTCGGCTTATCCACCTATCCACCGATTATGTATTTAAAGGTGAAGTGCCCCCTTCAGGTGGAAAGTACACAGAAGAAGATACCCCAGCCCCGCAATCCGTATACGGCCGAACGAAACTAGAGGGTGAGGAAGCAGTGCGAGAAGAGCTGGATCTGCATATTATCCTGCGGACGGCCTGGCTGTACGGGAAGTACGGCAAGAACTTTGTGTACACTATGTTAAACTTAATGAAAGAACGAGATTTTGTTGGTGTGGTGGCGGATCAACGGGGTAGCCCCACCTGGGCCCGGGATCTGGCAGGGGCCATCTATCATATTGTACAGAGCCCCAATCCTCGGTTTGGTATCTACCATTTTACCAATGAAGGGGAAACCACCTGGTTTGACTTTGCCCGGGAAATTTACCGTCTGGGTCGTGCCTATGGGATGGTCAACCGGGTTTGTGAGATTCGACCTCTAACCACAGACCAGTACCCTACCAAAGCCCGTCGTCCGGCCTACTCTGTCCTATCCAAAGAGAAAATTAAGAAGGATTACGGGGTTCCTGTGCCCCCCTGGCAGGAAAGCCTGGAACTATTTATTGGTAGTCTTGCCAATCCATAAGCTAAAAAATTGTCTCCTTTGGGACCTTGGAAGCAAATTTTCCTGCTAGGAGCAAGACTCCTTCACTTGTTTCTGTCCTAAAGTCGATTTCATCTCCACCCATACTTATCCAGTATTTAACGGGGTTAGTAGGTAAATCCTAAATATCCTAATTTTTTTATGAGGTTAGTAAACGAGGGAGAAAGGAGTTTTAATAAAGGGCCCACCTATATTTCTAGGTCCCTGAGGATGGGTTCTTGTTCATTCTTAAAATAGTAGTTAGTTCGCTTCGGTTTACCTAGTAACCAAACTGATAAGAAAGAAGACGGACTAAATTATAGAATCCTGTTAAGTTTTCAAATTTAAGAAAACCTGCTATATCCTTTCGTAGGTAAGTTAAGAGGAATAATCTGAAATTCGTCAATTAGAACCGTACCAGACTTGCCTGCAGATAAATCCTCCAATCGAAAAGGAATAGTATACGATTGCAAAAAACCAGATCGGCGAAATCAAGATCTGCGGGGATGTATTGTACTTTTTTTCCTGTACTTTGAAGCCGGTCCTGGATAGACCGTAAAAGGGTAGTTTTGCCTACCTGGCGAGCGCCTTTTAGGAGAAGGATTTTCTCTAGATCTAACCAGGGTGCGATTTTAGCCTCTAAGTCTATATATATACTCTTGTTGATACACCTTGAAATTTTACTAGTAGGGGATTATAGGATATCTTAGTTAAATCATTATAAGGAAGTATATATGCGAACTTTGTCCAACCTTCTTGTTACCGGCGGTTGTGGTTTCATCGGAGCTAACTTTATTCACTACCTGTTTGAAAAGACCGATTTTACCGGGCGAATTGTGAACTTAGATGCCCTTACCTATGCAGGGAATCCGGAAAATCTTACCTCTATCAAAGAAACGTATGGAGATCGTTATTTTTTCGTGCAGGGGGATATTTGCGACCGAGGGCTGGTAGAAAAGATTTTTGCCGATTTTCATATTGACACGGTGGTTCACTTTGCAGCTGAAAGTCATGTGGATCGCTCTATTTTAGGGCCAGAGGCCTTTATCCGGACAAACGTAATGGGTACCTTTACTCTGCTGGATGTGGCCCGGCATGCCTGGAAGGGGCGGTATACCCGTAGTTTGGTAGATCCGCAGAACCTTAAGGCAGCTTTGCAGTCCAGTCCCTCCCACGATGTCTCTACTGTTCTTTTCCATCATGTATCTACCGACGAGGTATTCGGTTCTCTAGGAAAAGAGGGATATTTTACGGAAACCACTCCCTACGATCCCCGCTCTCCCTATTCGGCTAGTAAAGCTGGAAGCGATCATCTAGTACGGGCCTATCATCACACCTATGGATTGCCGGTTACCGTATCTAACTGTTCCAATAATTATGGTCCCTACCAGTTTCCCGAAAAACTCATTCCTTTAATGATCCTCAATATGTTGGAAGGGAAGCCTCTACCGGTGTATGGCGATGGAAAAAACGTACGAGATTGGCTGTATGTGGAAGATCATGCAGAAGCGATCTATACCATCCTGAAGCAGGGTCAAAGCGGAAGGACCTACAATGTAGGAGGGGAAAATGAATGGGAAAATATCCATCTTTTGGAAAAGCTGATGGAAATTACAGCAGAAGAAGCGAGGCTAAACTGGGAAAAGTTACGAAGCCTTATTACTTTTGTGCCCGATCGACCTGGCCATGACCGGCGGTATGCCATTGATTGCAGCCGGATTAAAACAGAACTAGGCTGGAAGCAAAAGGTGACCTTTGAGGAAGGTCTACGTCGCACGGTACGCTGGTACCTGGGAAATCGCTCCTGGTGCGATCGGGTTCGCTCTGGCGCTTATAGGGAGTGGATTGAACAAAACTATGCCCGGCGCAGGCATTGATAATTATGAAAATAAAATAGAAAGGAGAGCTCTAATCCGAAAAAGCAATCATCCTTACCGGTGGATCTGAGATCTGCTAGGATCCATTCCTTGAATCCTTTATATGACAATAATAGGTAATAAAAGTATTTTATAGAAAGCGGAAATCGCTTATTACCTCTTAGAGCGATTATACCGGTACATAGGCCGCGAGGCAGGACAAACCTATCCATCTATTTGGTTTTTTTCAATTCAATTGCCGAGGAAGCTGCGAGAAGCGTTTAGTTTCTTTATATACCTTGCTTTTTATTATTATTCCGGTAGGCGTGTCGCTTGTAATGAAGAATTACAAAAATGGAAGCGGCGGGAATCCAAGTAAGAGGTAAGGTATAAGCAGGGAGAAAGGTAGAATACCGAATCCATAGATAGGCAGCGATACTAGAAAAAAGAGATACCGAATAAACTAACCCTAATATTTGGGGAACTTTCCAGCCCATATCGAGGAACTTATGGTGAATATGTTCCCGATCCGGGTTCCCGATGGAACGTTTTTCTCGTAGCCTTCTAAGTATAGCGCTTAGGGTATCGAAAATTGGGATAATGAGAAGGGTGGTTCCTACTAGAAGCCAGCGGATAGAGGAGCCACCTTCCACGCGAAATAAAGGGAAAAGGGACAGAAGATAGCCCAACACAAGGCTGCCGGTATCTCCCATGAAGATATGAGCCCGGGGTTTATTAAATACGAGAAATCCTAATACAGCCCCTAAAAGCGCAGCTGGTAATAGGACATACACAGCAATAATTTGCGGGGAAACAAAGGCTATCAGTATCCAGAAGATAGCGGCTATTGCTGCAATGCCTCCTGCCATCCCATCCATTCCGTCTATAAGGTTTACTGCATTCGTCACCCCCACGATCCAAACCAGGGTAAGGAGGAAGGATAGTACGGGTACATCTATTGTATTTCCAAACGGAGTAAGCAAAGGGCCAAAGGATAGCCCACCGGCTAAAGCAATTAAGGCTGCAGCTATTTGTAAGAATAGTTTGAAGCGGGCTCGTAAATTGAGAAAATCATCTAAAATACCTGTAACAAACATTACTAAACTTCCCGCACCGGCTGCTAAAAAAGCAGGTTGAAAAATAAGTTTTATTTCCTCCTGGTGCCCGCTCCAGAGGGCAGTCCCCATAATACTCAATAAAAACGAAAAGAAAATACCGATTCCGCCGGTGCGGGGTATATTTTCATTGTGAATCTTTCGATCATCTAACCGATCGTACCATCCTTTTTTCTTCGAATATCTAATAAGGACGGGGGTAAATAGAAGATTCAATGCAAAGGCTAAAAGGATGGTTACAAAAACCCGCATATAAAAACACCTCTTTGTAGTATATAATATAGCATAATCACTCTAATTCATCTGCCCTTTGTGGGCAATAGGAATCGGCCTTTGACGAAGGCTAAAAAATCTACTAAGTTTGTTCTACATGTCCATGGTAATGGAAGGTTCTCCAAATAGAGCCCTCTCATATAACCATTTGCACGCAAAGAAAGTACTGGTATTAGCTATGGGTGATGACACTGTGGATATACAGAACACTGAATTGCTGGTAGAGTATTTTCTTAGCTAAAAGCGAGATTGCTATTTAATAATAATTAGCGGAGGAATTATGCCCTTTAA
>JBDNDI010000053.1:0-10986 GCA_046719195.1 Spirochaetales bacterium
ATTTGCTATGGATCAGCGGGTAGTGTCTATAGATGCGGATTTAGCTACAACCAGTGGGTTAGAAGCTGGTGTAGGGTTTGTGGATTTGGGAAGAGCTTTGAATGTGGGGGTGGCGGAGGCTAATATGATGTTAATAGGGGAAGCCTTTGCCGCTAAAGGATACAATACCTGGGTGAGTACCTTTTGCCCCTTTTTTGATTGGAAAGTACTGCGAAGAATTGCCATCAGCCATCAGGAGCGTTTAGAAGCAGCCTCCGATCCGACAGGATGGTTAGCCGAGGGGCATGGATTAGATCTCACTTTTCTTGCAACGGCTCCCAACTTCGAAACCCGGACCAATGGAGCTACCCATATGGGTAATGACGATGTCCTTGTCTATAGGGGAATTGCGCATTTGAAAATTATTGACTCCTCTTGTCCCCAGCAAGTGTTGTCTATCCTGAAATGGATTATGGAAGGGAATCGGGGACTTGTGTACTTAAGAATTCTCCGGGCAGCTGCCCCGGTGCTCTACCCTGAAACCTTTGAGTTTGAGTATCAAAAAGGGTATAAACTCCGAAATATTTCAGAACCGAAGGGGTATATAGTTAGTTCTGGTCGGGGAGTGTATGAAGCCTTAGCCGCAGCCAAACTTTTAGAACAAAAAGGTGTGGTAGTAGAAGTAATTGATATGCCTTCCCCGGATCCTAGCCTAATTCTTGAGCTGGCTCGTGGGAAAAAACCGGTGATACTGGCGGAGCAAAATAATGGGTATTTATGGGAAGAGTTTCATAAGGTTTTACGGCGCCAAAAGAAAATAGATATGGAACACGTTATCCCTATGAACCTTTTAGATGCCGAAGAAAAACCACGATTCATACATTCGGCCACCTATGCGGAATTGTTAGAAGAGTATGGTTTATCGCCCTCACAGATTGCAGAAAAGATACTCACTGTTCTATGAGTTATAGTTAAACACCCTCTAAGGTGCAATCCTGAGGTAAACATCCGCAAGACTCTCTAATAAGCAAAAGAGTGGGTAGAATAACGTGTAAACTAGCCAGCGGATGTCCTTCCACTAATTGAATCAGTTTTTCCATGGCTAAAGAACCCATCTCCTGGATCGGTTGTCGAACGGTAGTTAAAGAAGGATGAATGTATTGGGCGAAAAACGTATCGTCAAATCCTGTTAAAGCCATGTCTTGGGGAATCCTGATTCCCTGTTTGCGGCAGTATTGTAGTATTCCCAACGCCATACGGTCGTTTGCAGAAAAGATAGCTTCCGGCAAACCGTCCGAGTGAATCTTTGCCATAACGGAAAACCCACTTTCGATGGAATAGTCTCCCCGATAAAAACGCACCTTTTGAGGATCCATCCCGGCTTCCGCTAGCCCTAGACAAAAACCATAGTATCGGTCATTAGAATCGATGTTTGTTTCCGGTCCCGCAAGGAACACTATAGATTGAAAATGATGGATAACAAAATGACGGGCCACTGCCCGTGCACCTCCCACATTGTCTATATGAATCGAAGGATACTCAGGAAAAGGATTCCCAATCAGAATAAAGGGTAAGCCTGCCCGATCTAAACGACGGAAGAGGCGTTTGTGTTCTTCAGGCTGGTCCATGTTGCGGATGATAAACCCATCTACCCGTTGTTCCTGAATAATTTTATCTGCTTCCGATAGATAATGGTACGAACGAAGAAGGAGGTAGTAACCCCGCCGGGCAGATACCTCATCCATCCCTTTTAACAGGGGACCATAGTAGTCCCGCCAGGTTCCTGGAAGAAGTACTGCTAAAGTTTTCGTACTGCCCCCGGAGAGGGCACGGGCATGGCTGTTGGGGTTGTACCCAAGTTCTTGCATGGCCCGCTCCACTTTGGCAATAGTAGCAGGTTTTACCCGAGGTTCTTTATTCAGGACCCGAGAAACTGTAGCGCGGGAAACCCCACAGTGCTTTGCAACTTCTTCGATGGTGACCTGTCTACTCATACATTTTCAAACCTTATCCATCGAACAGGTTATACCATTGCTTTAGAGTAGGAACAATTACTTTCCCAGAGAAGGAAGCTTTAGCCTCCTTTGCCGCCTCATCTACCCCTTTAGGATAAGCTTGAGGTTCAAAGTGGCATAGAAATAAGGTCTGGCATTTGCTTTTTTCTGCTGCCAGTCCTGCTTGCAAAGCCGAACTATGGGAGGTAGATACTGGCAAGGATTGGTGCGGATAGGTT
The DNA here is from genome assembly GCA_046719195.1 of Spirochaetales bacterium. Classification (GTDB taxonomy): domain Bacteria; phylum Spirochaetota; class Spirochaetia; order DTKZ01; family DTKZ01; genus DTKZ01. Next base: position 2,213 of record JBDNDI010000053.1, read on the forward strand.
GCCTCGTGAATCATTACTTCCACCATTCCGGCGGGGCTTATTACCGTATCCCCATGATGATAATCCGAAGTGTAAAGAAGGTGCATGTCCTTATCTTCTTGCCGGCAGGTAACCAGGATCATAGAGGTAGGAACTGCATGGTTTCCCGGAAGGAGAGAACAGGTTAGCCTATCTCTTGAAAAAGAATCTGTATAGTGTAGGGGAAAGGTAAGATTTTGGAGGTTTAGTGGAAACTGATTTAGCAGTTGTTGGGCAGCGGTCTGGGTCTCTGCCGAAGCTACTACAAAAAGGGGTTTCGTACGTTTCATGCAATCTAAGGCTGAGACTAAAGAAGGAAAAGCCCCTAGGTGATCAATGTGGGTATGGGTAAGAAATACTGCATCCAATAGAGTCGGGTCTTCTCCGATTTCAAGTAGGGCTTTTACCGGGTTATCCCCTGTGTCTACTAGGAGACGATAAGGGGTAATAGTAAGGAGAAAGGAGGTGTAACCATTGTCGGGTGCGGGAATGGCGCTAGAAGTACCTAAAAAAACAAGTTTCATGTTCGATGTACCTTAAAAGCTAAGCGGGCACTATAGGTAGCCTTTCCGGATCTATTCGTACCGCTACCTGCTCTCCCGAAGGATAGATTCGCTTTGTATTTCCCCGAACCCTAATATAGGCATTTGCTAGGCGGAAATGGTAATCGATAACTTCGCCTGTAAAATAAGAACTATCCACTACGGCTTCTAACCGGTTTCTCGTTGAAGAGGAAGTAGTATCTATCCCTAGTATTTCTACAGCTTCTGGCCGTACAGCGGCAACGCCTTTGTCTCCTGCCCGGATTCCTCCACAAGCAATACCCTCTAAACGATGACCCTCCGGAGTAAGTAGGGTGCAGGTCTCTCCCTGTACCGATTGAACGGTACCCTCTAAGAAAGTAGTGGTGCCCATAAATCCGGCCACAAAGCGGTTAGCGGGTTTAAGGTAAATTTCTTGAGGTTTACCGTCTTGCATCACCCTGCCATCTTTCATAATCACTATCCGATCGGAAATTACCATGGCCTCAGTTTGATCGTGGGTAACATAGAGGGTGGTAATAGAAAGTCGTTTATGAATCTGGGCAATCTCAAACCGCATTTGTTCCCGTAACAGAGCGTCCAAGTTGGATAGAGGTTCGTCTAAAAGAAGAATATCGGGTTCAAGAACAATGGCTCGGGCTAGAGCGACCCGTTGTTGTTGCCCGCCGGAGAGTTGGCGGGGGTACCGGTCTTGAAACCCTTCTAGTTTTACTACCGAAAGAACGGTTTGTACCCGCTTGCGAATTTCCTCTGGATCTATTTTTCGTAGTTCTAGTCCAAACGCAAGATTTTGATATACCGTCATATGGGGCCACAGAGCATAGTTCTGAAACACCAAACCGATTCCTCGTTTTTCCGGGGGAATGTCAGTAATATTGCGGTTCCCGATAAAAATTTCTCCTTCATCTGGCTTAATAAAGCCCGAAACCGAACGGAGGGTAGTTGTTTTTCCACAACCTGAAGGACCTAAGAGAGTTACCAATTCGCCGTCCCGAATGGTCAGATTCAATTTATCAAGAGCCGTTACTTTTCCGTATCGGGCTACTAAATTTTGCATGCGTAATTCTGACATATTTATCCCATACCTCCCACATATTCTGCTTTTAAGACTCGTTGAATAAGAAACATAAACAAAATGCTAGGTACCAAGAGCACCAAAGCAATAACCGATGCAAATTGCATATTGTATCCACTGGAAGAGTACAGAGTCAGGGGTAAGGTTTGTACAAAGGGAAGCCCCACAAAGAAGGTGCCGGTAAACTCATCTAGGGAGGTGATAAACACAAACACAGAACTTGCGAGTAGACCGGGTGCTGCCAGGGGTAGAGTAATTTTGTAAAAAGCCACTAAAGGGCTAGCTCCTACACTTCGAGCAGCTTCTTCCATGGAGGGAGGAATTGAACGAAAGGTGGCGCTAGTGATCCATACACCGAAAACAAGTCCTACCAGGATATGAACAAGGATTACCCCCGGAATCGTGCCAGCTAGACCCAAACGGGTAAACATCTGGAGTACATTTACAAAGATGGGTTGCTGAGGAAAGGCGTTCGGCATAAGAAACAGGAACATTACGAGTGTACCAAAAGGAATTTTGTATTTAGCCAAGGCATAGCCTGCAGGAATAGCTAAAGCCATGGAAATTACTACAGTTACTAAAGCGATTCCAACACTGAGAAAAAAGGCAGGAACAATGCTCACGGCTCCAATAGCAAGGCTTTTTTCGATACCTAAGGCTTGTTTCCAGTACATAAAGCTAATTTCCTGAGGTAAGGGATGGGGCCAGTACCATTTTAGTGCCACCGACCAGAGAAACAAGCTTGTCATAGGTCCAAAAATTATCAAAAAAGATAGAACCAGGAGTACTAGTTCAAAGGTTTTTACTAGAATAGGACGTGCCTTTATATTCATTTGGTTTCCCCTAATTTGGTTTTTAAGTAATACCAGGCAGTCAGTAAAACTAAGAGGTAAGAAAATACTCCTAGAGCATTCGCTACACCGAAATCCCGGAAGTAGTTTACCCGGTGTGCAATATCTACAGTAATGGTAGTAGGGATTTTTCCCCCAATGAGCATATAAGGCAATGTAAAGGTTCCCACTATTTGGGAATATACGAGGACAAGGGCTACTAAGATGCTAGACTTGTTCATGGGAATAAGGATACGGGCAATAACTTTCAGCATTCCTGCCCCCGCACTTCGGGCAGCCTCAATATAGCTGTTGTCTATCATTTGGAACCCTCCGTGCATAATGAGCACGGCAAAGGGCACTTGTTTCCATAAAAATCCAAAGGAAAGACCCGTGAAATTAAATAGTTGAAGGGGTTGTTTCATATCAACAAGCCCTAGCTGGGCTAGAGCAACATTTAAAAGACCGTGAGGGGCGAGAAAACTATTCATCATCTGAGCAATTACTACAAAGGGAATAAAAAGCGGAAGCTTGTAAATGGCAGATAGAACATGGGTTACCCGGTTTTGACGTATCCGAAAATACACAGCCAATAAGATGGAGAGGATAGCGGTTAGGAAGGTGTTGAATACAGTTACGCTAAAAGTAAACAGAATATCTTTTGTATAAAGGTCAATAGTTTTTACATAGTTTTCTAGGCTCCATTCTCCACTCCTGGTTAAAAAACTTTTCACAATAGAGCTGAGAAAGGGGTAAGCGTACATGAGAACCATGAACAGGACAGCGGGAGCCAATAAAAGTATGTAGGAAGGGACGGAGAGTCCCTTCCTAGCGAAAGATCGATCGGTAGACATTACTTTATCCATTTTTCGTAAGACTCCAGATAGCATCGAAGTACTGAGCAAGAGGAAAGGAGAGCCCTTTCTTTTGCAGATCCTGGGGGGTAACATCCTGGTAAATTTTGTTAAACACGTCCGCAGGTACTGCGTCTTTAATAAAGCTCCCATCGATTCCCGGGTACCAGTTAAATCGCTGTACTATTTCCTTTGCCTGTACCGCTGGGCTTGTTACATACTCGACAAACTTTTTTGCTAGTTCAATATTGCCGGCTTTTTTGGGTATTACAAAGAACATCGGTTGCCCGGGCATTCCAGGTTCCGGAAGAACCATCCGGGTTTTAGGAGGTAGTTTTCCTTCATTCATAAAAGTGAAGAACATGTCTACCCAAACAGGGCCCATCCAGATTTCGCCCCGGTTCAGCGCGTCTAAAGTACCACACTTAGGGAGAGTAGTACTACTAAGAGTACAAGCCATCTTCGTTTCATAATTCACCTCCGCTGATTTTTTTGTTACATAATGAGAGCGATCTCATTATGTAACATTGTTATTGTCCCTCTGAATATCCGATCTGTCAAGGGGAATGCTCAGTTAGATATACTTTGATTGGTTATCGATTTTCTTCTTGAACAATCCAATTCACCATGGCTTCAACATTGCGAAAGCTAAACACCTGGTAATCCGAACCCATTATATTTTCATTGCCTCCGTACACCACTCGCAGAGAACTGGTTTGGGGAAACCTTTCTTTAAATCCATATAAAGAACGCACAAAGTCCGGATGGAAGGTTTGGGCGCATTTTATCTCTATTGCATTGGGTAGGCGTTGGTGCTCGAGAATTAGATCGATTTCGATACCCGCTTGTTCCCGGTAAAAGAATAAGGGATTGCGGAAATCCCGATTGTATAGGGCTTTAACACACTCGAGGACTATAAGATTTTCAAATAAATTTCCCAAAAGGGGATCTCTGCTTACCTGTTGGAGCGAGTTGAGTTGTAGCAGACTTGCTAGTAAACCGGGTTCATAAAAATATATTTTGGGGCTTTTGATATAACGCTTGGAAATATTAGTTAACCAGGGAGGAAGACGAAAGGTTATAAAAGAGGATTCGAGTACGGAGAGCCAAGATACAATAGTCGTATGACTTACTCCCACATCGTTGGCTAAACTACTCGTATTCAGAACCTGTCCTACTCTCCCTGCTAGAAGACGCATAAAGGTTTCAAACCGCAAGCTATCTTTGATATTAACCATCTGGCGGATATCCCGATCCATATAGGTTGCGTAATAATCGAGGTATAAAGTAGTGGGTTCCAGGGACTGATCATACAACCGGGGTAAAAAACCTTGGAATAGGGCCTTATCCCGATCAAGATAGATACCCTGTTGTTTTAATTCTTCTAATGAAAGAGGAAGCAAGGTAAGCACAGTAGTTCTACCGGCAAGAGATTGACTAATAGATTCTCTCAATTGTGGCTGATTACTTCCAGTAAGGATAAACAACCCTCTTTTCTTTTCCTCATCTACAATTACTTGTATCCATGATAGCAATTGCGGTACTCGCTGAATTTCGTCTAGAATTACCGGAGGTGCATATTGGGAAAAAAATCCTTTAGGATCTTTAATGGCAAATTCCCTAATAGCTGGATTTTCAAGATTTGCGTAGGTATAGTCGGGAAAAGCATACTTTACCAAAGTTGTTTTACCTGCTTGTCGAGGCCCCAGCAAGGTAACTACGGGTACTTGATTTGCCCTTTTTAATAATATGGGCATTAGTTTTCTCGGAATCATTGATTAAGCTGACCCGTAATTTTTGTAAATTGCAAGTATTACTTTCAAAAAACATTATAAGTTAAACGAGGGGGCTCCCTCGCCCTGCCCTACGCTTCCCTTCGATAAATTATTCTTGACAACCGCTTAGGTCGCCTTTATTATTTTGCCAAAATATAAGAAAAATACTAATATTTATGGAGGGTTGCATGCGTATTAATGGGATAAAGTGTCTTTTGCTTGTTGCAATAGTTTTAATAAGTAGTTATGCCTTTGGACAGGCGGCACCGGTTGTTTCCTACGAAGACGGAACGTACAGGGGTGGGTACGGCGAAGTAGATAACCAGGTGTTTATCGAGTTTGTCCTTAGGAACAACGTAGTACAGCGGATAGCCTATCGGAACTTAGCGTATCGAGGAATTGACTACCGGACAAACAAAGATGAAACTGTTGATGGATATAACTACTTAGGCGATCCAGTGTCCAATCCCTTTGATATATTTGTTATTCCTTAATACGAAAAAGGCATTTATGAGGCTTTGCAAGCCGGGGATCTACGATCTCTCGAACAAACAATTCGCAGGCTTTTTATGGCTATTCCGTATAGGAATTTCACAAATACTTTTTTACTAGACAGCGAAGGTTATTATGAAACTGTACGGTTATCCCTGAGGATATTTCTAAGAAAGGCAAAGCGGATCTTACTGTTATACTTCAAGATAAGATATATGTAAGGGAGATAAAGGTAGTGACAGAGGGGGGCAAAAGTCCAGAAGGAATCTAGCGCTTTGTCAAATCCTAGAACGAGGCTATGCAGAAAGGTACCGAAATCTACTGGGGAAAAAAGTTTGGGAAGTAGGTTTGGTATTTAGTAAGGCAGAGCGAAATCTTATTGCCTTTGATTATGAAGAAGTTGCTCCGAAGCAAAAGGAATCATAAGGCGGAATATATTCCCTTTCCCGCATAGTCCTGCACTGCAAAACCTGATATATTCCCTTTTCATGGAAAGGAAGCCGAACATCCAGTTAGTAGTATTGGATATAGATGGTGTATTAACCGATGGGGAGACCGCGCCTTTTGATCTAGAACTCTTCCAGCTATTAGCTGAAATAAACTGTAAAAGCCGTCTCAATGCGGGTGTACCCGCCATCACTGTTTGTACAGGTAGGCCTCAAGCCTATATAGAAGCGGTTCTGCAGGCTCTGGATGGTACAGTGGCAGGGATATTTGAGGGAGGCGCTGGGTTGTACAACCCCACTGACCGTAAATATTTCCCGCACCCGGATATTCAAAGTGTCGAGATTATAAAGCAGACCAAGCAGATTCTTCAGAAAGAGGCGGAAAGAAACGGACCTTTTTATCTACAGCCCTGTAAAGAGTTTACGGTAAGTGTGTTCCCTAAGCAGCCCGGTGCTATTGAGGGATTACGAGAAAAGGTGGTGGCGTGCTTAGGCTCTCTTGCAGAAGAACTAGAGCTTCTTTACTCTGCTTCCTGTCTGAATATTCTTCCCAAGGGTATCCACAAGGGAAAGGGAGTAGAGTTCCTTTCACAATGGACAGGGATTCCTCTTTCTGCCATGCTAGGAGTAGGAGATTCGGAAGTAGACCTTCCGATGCTAAAGAAAACCGGGTTCGGAGCTGCTCCTGCGAATGCGTCGGAGGAGATTAAATCTTTGGCTGATTATGTATCTAAAGAAAAAACTTCCCGTGGTTTGCGGGAAATCTTAGCCTGGTTTGATATCCTTTAAAGGGGATTTGTATGCGAACAATAAAAATTGGAAAAGCTAAAATGGAAGCTTCGGTAGTGGGATTAGGGGCCTGGGCTATTGGAGGCGATAGCAATTGGGGGCCAAGTGATGACCAAGAGTCCATTCGTACCATTCACCGTGCTTTAGACCTAGGGGTAAACCTGATAGATACCGCACCGGCTTATGGTTTAGGACATGGAGAAGAAGTGGTAGGAAAAGCGCTAAGAGGCAAACGGCATGAGTATGTTCTATCTACCAAATGCGGAATTCGTTGGGATATTAAAGAGGGAGCTCTTCTTCTAGAGCGCGATGGAGTTCGGATTCTGCGGAATACTCGGCCCGAGCGGTTAAAAGAAGAAATTCATGCTAGCTTAAAACGATTAAATACGGACTATATTGATATTTATATTGTGCACTGGCAGGAAGTTCCCGAGTTCCCCTGTCCGATTGTGGACACTATGGGATTCCTGATGGATCTAAAGCGGGAAGGGAAAATACGGGCTATTGGGGCTAGCAACCTTTCCCCTGAGCAGTTTTTAGAGTATGTCTCTGCCGGCGATCTGGATTTAATCCAGGAACGGTATAGCATGGTATACCGAAAAGCGGAGCCTTTATTCTTCCCCCTTTGTAAACAGTATGGAGTAACCTTTCAGGCTTATTCTCCCTTGGAACGTGGAGCTCTAACCCAAGCGTTTTTAAAGGGGCAATTGGAAGTTAAAGGGCTCGCAAGAAGTAAAATTCCCTGGTTTCAGGGAGAAGGTGCAGAAAAGCTTAGAAAAGTGCTATCAGGTTGGGAATCTCTATGTGAAAAATATACCTGTACACTTACGCAACTTGTAATCGCCTGGACTGCAAGCCATGGGGAAGGAGTACAGGTAAATGTGCTTTGTGGAGCCCGAATCTGCTCACAAATCGAAGAGAATGCCCGTGGAGGGGAACTATATCTGAGCAAAGAAGATATGGAACGGATGCGTAAAGATATTGAAAGCTTGGCAATCCCTCTATAACTAATCCGTGCAACCGACCCACCTAGATATCCAATCTACGAAAGGCGGACGGTACAATTCAAGGTAATGACCTTGCCCGACCTGCAAGCCCCCTCTGGACGGCTAGACTCAAGCAAAAGCAAAACTAGAGGGTGTAGTCTGAGCCGAGCAAGCTCTCACCTAAAACATCCAGGGGTAGCAGGAAAAGGGGTAGTGTTATTATCTATAACCCCAGTGGGTGTTCTTTGCGTCTTTAAAGTTTTACCCTTGGGGCAATCGGTCTTCCTGGATTCTTTGTAATACTTCCTCCACCCTACCTGTAAATATGCCAGGTTTTTCCATTTTTATGCTGGTTAGGGCAGCAGCGTAGGAAACTGCCTCTTGAACCGAGTGCTTTTGCCTCCAGAATAAATACGAGGCAAAACAGGTGTCTCCTCTTCCAGTTCGGCCGGACAAATTTTTCGGAGTAAAGGGAGCCCGATAGAAAGTGCCGTTGTTCAATACAATTACCTCTGTATTATGGGTAACCATCACTTCCTCACATCCATATTGGGAAAGCTTGCGGGCTGCCTCTTCCCGGTTGGAGGTTCCGGTTAGTACTTCTGCTTCTGCCGCATCCGTTTTTAAAAAAGTTATGTGGGGTAGAAGGTCCGCCTTGTTCTCTATATCCTGAAACACGAGAGTATCTCCGTTGTTTCTACGTAAAAGCCCCTGGGCATCTACTGCTAATTTATACGAGCAGGCTTAAGGCGGAATTAGGGAAACAGGTATTTCTCCATAAAAAAGACCTGCGAGGTGAAGCACTTTGGTATTAAGGGCAGGGATCTCTTCTAGGGAAAATGGTTCTGCCTGCGCTAGCAGGGTAACCTTACGTCGTTCCCGATCTTCGGAAAAGTACTCATTCCGGATGGAGGTGGTAGTTTTTGTGGGAAGGATTAGTATATCCACGTTCGGATGCTTTATAACT
>JBDNDI010000054.1:0-10894 GCA_046719195.1 Spirochaetales bacterium
TTTTCTCGCAACTGAACCTGCTCTTCGAACAAACTTTTGATAATAAAAGATCCGGCTCCTGCCTCTTCTATTCTTTTGATAGTGTCTAGGTCGGATGTGAGACTACAGGCTCCCACAATCAGAGGATTTTTTAATTCGATTCCCATGTACTTGGTGGTTAATTTTGGCATACCTTACTCCTGTTGTCGTAGAATGTCTTTAGTATAGGATACGTCCAGAATCAGGAATTTTCAAGAAATATTTCCTAGTAAAGCCTGATGAATAGAAGCTGCAGCTTTTCGACCTTGTCCCATGGCTAAAATTACAGTCGCTGATCCTAGCACAATATCTCCACCCGCGTACACCCTATCCATCGAGGTTTTTCCAGTTTCATCCGTAATAATGTGGCCATGTTTGTCCACAGCTATTTCAGGATTGGTTTGTAGGAGTAAGGGATGAGAATCGTTTCCAATAGCCACTATTACAGAATCCACATCCAATACATGTTCACTTCCTGCGATCTCTATAGGTCTACGCCTCCCCGATGCATCGGGTTCTCCTAACTGGTAAGAAAGGCATTCAATACCTTTTACCCGACTTTTTTCATCTCCTAGAATTCGCTTTGCATTTTCCAAGAAACGGAAAACAATTCCTTCCTCTTTTGCATGAGCTACTTCTTCTGCCCTAGCAGGCATTTCTTTTTCCGTTCGTCGATATATTACAAATACCTCTTCCGCTCCTAACCGAAGAGCCATACGGGCTGCATCCATAGCTACGTTCCCTCCGCCTAAGACCGCTACCCGTTTTGCAGGATAAATAGGAGTATCGGCCTTTCCGCGTTCATAAGCCCTCATTAAGTTTGCCCGGGTAAGATACTCATTGGCAGAAAATACCCCCACCAAATTTTCGCCAGGAATCCCCATAAATTTGGGTAGGCCTGCCCCACTACCGATAAAGACAGCATTAAATCCATCCTTCTCTAGAAGATCCTTTAAAGAGCGGGTTCGCCCTACAAGAAAGTTCGTAACTATCTTTACCCCCATCTGCTGCAACACATCTATTTCTCTCTGCACTATAGCTTTGGGAAGCCGGAATTCGGGGATCCCATATATCATTACCCCACCCGCTTTGTGAAAAGCTTCGAAAATAGTTACCTCATGCCCTTCTTTAGCAAGATCTGCGGCTGCAGCTAACCCGGCCGGCCCGCTTCCAATAATAGCCACCTTCTTTCCTGTTTTAGGCTTTACCGGAGGAATTGCTAGCTTTCCTTGAAAACGCTCCCAATCTGCAGCAAACCGTTCCAGCCGACCAATGGAAACCGCCTTATCTATATCCTTTAACGCTTTTCCTACGGTACAGGTAGACTGGCATTGCACTTCTTGGGGACATACCCGGCCACAAATGGCAGGGAAGAGATTACTTTCCCGCAGAATTGATAAAGCTTTTGTATAATTACCCTCGGCAATCTGAGCAATAAAACCGGGAATATCTATCCGTACCGGGCAAGAGGCGATGCAGGGAGCATTCTTACACTGCAAACATCGTAATGCTTCTTCCCGTGCCTGTCCCTCTGTATATCCTAACGCTACTTCCTCCATATTGTGCCGACGTATAACCGGATCCTGGGCAGGCATTTCCTGGGGAGGAATGGAGAGTCTTTCTTTGGGGGTGAGAATTTTTGTAGCTTCCATCATACCTTCAATCCTTTAAGTTGCATTTCTAGATGGCATTCTTCGTGGGCTATTTGTTCTATTTCTTTATAGGCACCTAAACGAAGCATCATATTATCAAAATCTACCAAATGACCGTCAAACTCTGGACCATCCACACAGACAAATTTTGTCTCTCCCCCTACCGTAACTCGGCATCCCCCGCACATTCCTGTACCATCGATCATAATGGTATTGAGGGACACAAGGGTAGGAATACGGAAAGGACGGGTAGTCTCTGCACAAAACTTCATCATGATCGGCGGGCCAATAGCTACTACACAATTCGGAGCAGGGTTAATCTGACAAACTTCCTTTAAAGGTTCCGTAACAAGAGCTTTCCTACCATAAGAACCATTGTCCGTAACCACGATAACTTCGTTGGTTAAAGCCCGCATTTCTTCTTCCATAATCAAGAGTTCTTTAGTACGAGCCCCCAAAATTACGGTTAAACGGTTACCGGCCTTTTTCATACCCTCTGCTATAGGGTACAGGGGAGCTGCCCCAATTCCCCCGCCTACACATACTACCCAACCCATTTTTTCGATATGAGTGGGCTTTCCCAAAGGGCCTAAAATATTTTGGATATACTCCCCTTCCTTAAGCAGAGCTAGTTTGTGGGTAGATTTGCCTACGGTCTGAAAAATTAGGGTGATAGTCCCTTTTTGTGAGTCCGCATCAGCAATAGTTAAGGGAATACGTTCGGCGTAATCCGTATCCCGCTGCACAATGACGAACTGCCCGGGTTTTCGCGCCTCTGCAATAAAAGGGGCTTCTACAGTAATCCGGAAAACTTCTTGCGAGAGTTGTTTTTTAGCAATAATTCTGTGCATAGATAGTTATGAAAATATCTTTTTATAGATAATTATGCAATACACTATATCCGTTTGGCACCCTACCCCTTTACAGCACCCGCGGTCATGCCATGTATTAATTGCCGTTGAATAAAGAAAAATAGCACAATAACAGGTATAGCACTTATAACTCCGCCTGCGGTTAATAGTCCCCAGGCAATTCTAAACTCACCAATCATGTTCTGTAGAGTTATTGGGATAGTCCGGACCTTCGAGCCTGTGAGGATGGCTGCATATATAAACTCGTTCCAGGCTGTGATAAAAATATAAATACCTGTAGCAGAGATGCCTGGCATAGCAATGGGAAGCACCACCCTCCAAAGGGTAGATAAACGGGTGCATCCATCAATCTGGGCAGCTTCATCCAGTTCTTTGGGTATGGCATTGAAAAAACCGGTTAGCATCCAGGTTGAAAAGGGTATAGTAAAAGTAGAATAGGCAATAATCAGAGCAAAATGCGTGTCCATCAGCCCTAAGACACGCATCAGTACAAACAAGGGAACTAGTAGTAAAACTACAGGGAACATATTAATTACTAAAAATTGGGTAAGAAGAACGGTACGTCCCCTAAACCGGAACCTAGAAAAAGAGTAGCTGGCAGGCACAGTTAGGAATAATCCTGCAAGCATAGTAAAGAAAGCAACAATCAGACTATCTAGAATATTCTTTGCATAATCAATCCGTACAAAGAGACGTTCGTAATTATGGAGGGTTGGACGCTCGGGGAGATACCGGAACTTCGCAAGATACAAGTCTTCTTCTGGAGTAAGGGAGGTAAGGAAGGTCCACACATACGGAGCAAGGGCAAACAAAACAATAAGCAAAAGAGGTAGATGCAGGGTAAAGATTTTACGATATTTTTTTCTCATACACCCCCCCGGTCTTCTGCGTGGAGAACCCTTCGTACATATAGGGTGACAAAAAGGGTAATAATTAGGGTTAGGAACACCGCAAGGGTTGAAGCATATCCAAAGTCCATTCCTTTGTAAGCCCGTATATAGGAATATACAGGCAAGGTATAGGTAGAGTACCCCGGTCCTCCCCCAGTCATGATGTATATAATATCCAGCGAATTCGCTACCCAGATAATACGAAGCATTAGAGAGGTAAATAGTATGGGAACTAGCATGGGTAAGGTGATACGAGTAAATTTTTGCCAGGTGCTAGCCCCATCTACCTCAGCAGCTTCATACAGGGTATCGGGTATAGCCTGAAGCCCCGCTAGGATCATAATGGCAAAAAAGGGAAATCCCTGCCACATGAGGGCAAGCATAACGGCAAATAGGGCAGTTTTATCATTGGCTAGCCAGGGGAAGTAACGAGACAACAATCCTAAACGAACTAATAAATCATTAATTACACCCCGATTTCCGTCGTACATCCATCTCCACATAAGGGCCGTGATTACACTCGGGGTAACCCAGGGTATTAATACCAACGAACGCGCAATGCCTCGCCAAAAGAACTGCTGATTTAAAAGTAAAGCAGTGCAAAAACCTAGCAGCAGTTGTAAGGTTATAACGCCTCCTATCCAGATCAGCGTATGTTGAAAGGAAATCCAAAATATAGGGTCTTGTATAGCTGCAAGGTAATTTCTAAACCCTATAAACTGGATCTCTGTAGGTTTCCAGAGAATATACTGCATCAAGCTGTAGGTAATAGTTCGGACGATCGGGTAAAAAATGACTAAAAGGGTAACCGTTAACGCGGGAGTTAATAATAGATAGGGAAAAGTATCCAATCTCTTTCGCATCGCATTTTAAAAAAAGGGGATAGGCATGGACCTATCCCCGTGTGTTTTATCTCTTTCCGAAGAAGTGTTCTTCGAAAGTCCTCATCATCTGTTCGCTAGTAATCTGTCCAAGGAACGCTCTTTGCATGGTGGCAGGCCATACGCTTTCCACAAACTCTGCCACTTTCGGATGGGCAGGCAACACACCCGCGAAAGGTGTGGACTCTACCGAAGCTTTCATAAACCGGTTCTGTTGAGCTTCCTGAGTTTGCCCGTTTGACTTATTTATTGATATTTGACCACTAGACTTCTGCCACAGGGCATTATTCTCCGCAGTTGCCAAAAAGGCAGTCCATTTAAACGCTTCGTCTTTTACCTTAGAGGCAGCCAAGATTCCATTTTCTTCATCGCCAAAGCTAGTCCATGCCCCTTTGGTGCCTCGAGGTACGGGAGCTGCAGATATTTTGTTTCCAAGCACTTCCTCTAACCCCTTGGCACTGCCCAAATGGTGAATGGTCATTGCCGTACGTCCTGATTTCATGTTGGCAATAACTTCGTTGAACCCATCCGTTGGAGTAGTGGGTGGACTGACTTTATGTACCCGGAATAGATCAATATACCATTGATTGGCAGCAATAGCTTCGGGAGTTGTAAGTCCGGGTTTCCCGTCTTTTGTAATAATTTCCGCACCGGAGGAAAGAACAAAGGTAGCCCAATAGTCATGACCTCCCCTACCCCCTCGGATACCAAATCCGTACACATCGATCTGTCCATCTCCATTTGTATCTCGGGTAAGTTTTTTTGCCACATCGAGGAACTCTTCGCGGGTAGTGGGAACCTTTAGCCCAAGTTCCTGAAGCATATCAGCCCGGTAATACAGGTAAAGAATTACCATCTGCAGAGGCATTAAGTACTGTTTTCCATCAGTGTGCCGGGTTAGTTCCCAGATTTTATCATACACATCGGTCCGGCCTGGCCATTTGGCAATATAATCATCCAGGGGTGCCAAAGCTTTCATTTCTACAAGCTGCGGTTGCCACCAAAGTTTGATTTGGGAAACATCGGGGGGATTCCCACCTGCAATAGAGGTAAGTAGTTTCTGGAAGTAAGCATCCCAGGCAACCATTTCTGCCTGAATTTTGATACCTGGATTTTCCCTCTCGAACTTTTCGATCAGGGGCTTAACCGATGTTTCTGGATTATCAAAATGATACCAGAATCGCACGGTTTTTACCTCAGCCTTTGTCTCCTTAGCTCCACCGGCAAATACCCACATCGGTAGAACCAGAAAAACACAGAGCAAAAGCATCCAACGCTTCATACCCTTCTCCTTTTATCAAGGATTTCTCTTCCCCTCCACGAGGGGTTTACTTTTTTCTTTTCAGAGCCCTTTTGCAAGCCTTTACAACTTCCTGGGTAGTAAGCCCGTACTTGGATAATATTTCCTCTGGCTCCCCGGATTCGCCAAATACATCCTGAATACCTACTCGCTCCACTGGCACAGGAAAATGGGAAGTAACTAATTCTGCTACCGCAGCTCCCAACCCTCCTAGAACAGAATGCTCTTCCACTGTAACGATGGCACCACATTCTTTGGCAGCCTTAAGGATGGTAGTTTTATCAAGGGGTTTGAGGGTATGGACATTTATTACACGACATTGAACATGGCTTTTCCGCAACTTTTGGGAAGCTTCTAACGCTAACCCTACCATAGCTCCGCAAGCAAGGAGGGCTAAGTCTTCTCCCTTTTCAAGAAGGTTTGCTTTTCCAATCGTAAAAGGAGTCTTTGCATCCGTGAAAACAGGTGTTGCAATTCTACCCAAACGTAGATACAGAGGCCCTACGTGCTGGGCTGAAGCTAACGTAGCTTTCCAGGCCTCATTTGCATCACAGGGTACAACGATGGTCATACCGGGGAGCACCCGCATAAGGGCAAGATCCTCTATACTCTGGTGGGTAGCTCCGTCCCCCCCCACACAGACACCCCCATGGCTTGTGGCAATTTTTACATTTGCCTGATTGTAAGCCACCGAAACTCTAACCGACGTATTGGCCAAGCTAGTGGCAAAGGCTGCAAAGGTGGTAACAAAGGGAATTTTCCCCCCTATAGCTAGGCCTGCTGCAGTACCCATCATATCGGACTCAGCTATTCCCATCTGAAAGAAACGTTCAGGGAAACGTTCCGCAAACCAATGTACCCGTATAGCCTCGGAAAGATCCGCCGTAAGAACTACCACATCTTTATTTATGGTTCCTAATTCCACAAGAGCTCTACCAAAACCATCACGGATGGGAGTAGGTTTGTTAAAAATCATTGTGCCCCTCCTTTATTTGTGGTTAGTGGAGGGTAGTCTTGGTAAGCCGTAGCTTTCCCAATAGCTTTAAGAGCCTCTTCGACCTGAGTTGGATTCGGACAGGTCCCGTGCCACATAGCTTTATTTTCCATAAAAGGGACACCTTTTCCCATAATAGTATGAGCAATTATTGCCCTCGGGGTATACGGCTTTCCCGGTTCGGAGAAAGCATTCAACAGGGAGGAAACTTCATGTCCGTTTACTTCCCTACAATCCCAGTTAAAACTCCTGAATTTTTCTTTCAATGGAAGGAGATTCTTAACCTTTCCCACCTCACCATCAATCTGTAAACCATTGTAACTAACTATAAGGGTAAGATTCCCCAATTTGTGTTGGGCTGCTGTCATTATGGCTTCCCAAACCTGTCCTTCCTGCATTTCCCCATCTCCGACTAAACAATATACCCGCCCGTTACTTTGATTTAACCGCAAAGCAAGGGCTAAGCCGTTTGCAACGGAAAACCCCTGTCCTAATGGACCTGAACTTGTTTCTATTAGTTCCGGTAATTTTACCCTTGCGGGATGTCCCTGTAGACGGCTGTTGAGGCGGCGGAAAGTATGCAGTTCTTCTCGCGGAATAAACCCTTTTAAACTCAATACCGAATAGTAAGCTGCACAAATGTGTCCATTACTTAGAACAAATCGATCTCTGTGCGGATCATTTAAATTTTTTGGATCTTGACGAAGAACTCCACCATATAAGCAGGCAAAGATCTCTGCTGCTCCTAAGGCTCCTCCCGGGTGCCCCGAACCTACACCTGCTATCATCCTTATGATATCCCGACGTATCTGGATCGCTAAATCCTTAATTTTCTGTTCCTCCATTCCTATTTACTCCTCTCTGTGCTCTTCTCTATCGCTACTTCCACTCGGGTTCCTTACCCGCAAACCTTCGTTTATGAGCCATTACCATATGATACTTCATGGCATTGGCTGCCTTTTCCGGATTACGTTGGAAAATTGCTTCTATTATTCCTTCATGTTCCTGAATGGTATGCTTGCGTTCGGAACTATCTTCCTTGAAATCTTTATTCATAATAATGACATCTGGAATAATGAGCCCTATTAAAGAATTGGCAATACTATTGTGGGCTGCATATCCTATAGCAAGGTGAAATACGTGATCCTCTTCTAAAGTGGGAAACCCAACAAGGGCCTTCCGCCGGAACTCTTCATGACTCTGCTGTATTTTTTGAAAGTCTGCCTCAGTGCCTCTTAGGGACGCCATCCGAGCAGAATGAATTTCTAACACTGCCCGGGTTTCTAAAAGCTTTTCGATATTCTCCTCTTCCATTCCCAGAATATTGGAAATGAGCCCCTCCAAGGCCTTTACACCCAAGCTAGAAACATAGGTTCCTTTTTTAGGAAGGGTTTTCAGGATTCCATAAAACTCTAGCTTTTTGATGGCTTCCCGAATATATCCCCTACCTACTTTAAACTTTTCCGCTAGAGCTCGTTCCGGAGGCAACTTCATTCCTGGTTGTAACACTCCCTGGGCGATTAAATGCCTAATTTGCTCTATAATAAGGTCGGTAGGTTTTCTCACTTCTATTTCTTTGAATAGTTCAATGGCACTATCCATATTTAGTAGGGTAGCAAAAATACCTTCCCCTCCTATCTTGGTAAACCAAATGTGGTTAACCAAAAAAGATTACAGTACTAGTATCCTATCCTTTTTTACAGTTGTCAAGAAAATTTTTTCAGGGTTCGGTAGCCTGTAGATCTTCCCGTTTTGGGCTAAAAAAGTCTGCTAATACCGCATCTTCTAAAATCTCAATGTGATGCGGGATATTGGAAGATACCCGGTACCCTTCACCAGGGCCAAGCTCTTTTACCGCATCGCCCACATACATACGGGCTTTACCGCTTAAAATAATAGCTGCCTGCTCGTGAGGATGCTTATGAGTAGCCTCTGTCTTAGTGCCCTTGGGAAACCGTAATAGCATTACGGTAAGATTGTTTAAATGAAGGATTTTTCTTTTCATACCTTTACCCATGTCTTCCCAAGGGCCATCGGTTACGTTAAAAAAGGGATTAAGCACGCTAATACCTCCGATAAATATGGTATCAAATTAAGACGGCGTTAGTATGCCGTGAAAGCAAGGGTAGAGCAATAGGGAACCGTCGGCGAGAAGCCGCATCTTAAGTTTCCATACTTCGGTACTCCCTGCCTCTAAATGTTCTATTTATACCCTTAGAGCTTCTTTAGAAACTATACTAACGATTTAAGAGCCACCCGATAAGGAAAGTCCTATTCGACCAAGAACCTGTGCACTGTGGTAGTTCGGAATACCGAACCGGGCTGCAGGACTACCGAGGGAAAGTGAGGTCTATGTAAGGCATCGGGAAACAGCTCAGTTTCTAAACAGATAGCACTCCTCCGAGTAAATAAAACTCCGGACGCCCCCCGGATATCTCGAATCATG
Organism: Spirochaetales bacterium; assembly: GCA_046719195.1. Lineage (GTDB taxonomy): Bacteria > Spirochaetota > Spirochaetia > DTKZ01 > DTKZ01 > DTKZ01. Next base: position 9,054 of record JBDNDI010000054.1, read on the forward strand.
TTTCCTGAATAAAACTGGATCCCCGGTAAATCGGTAAACACTTCCATTTTTCGCCCGCTCTCCGGATCCCTTAGTATTGCAGCAAGACGTAGTTGGTGGGGAACACCTTCAATGGCAAAACAATGATCGTAACCATTGGGCTTTACCGTATCGATATCCCTTCCTATGGGCTTAGAAGTTAAGAAGTCCATGGGTGTGTCTCTTACCGAAAGGATTTCTCCTGTGGGAATTAAATTGTCATCTACCGGAAGGTAAAAGGGGCAGCGCAGTTCAAGCTCCAAAAGCTCAATGGTAGTGCCCACTCCCTTTAGGTTCCAGAAGGTATGGTTAGTAAGATTTACCGGTGTAGGTTCGTTTGTCTCTGCTTCATAGGAAATAGAGAGTTCTCCTTCATCGGAAAAGGTATAGGTAACCACCGTATGTAATTCTCCAGGGTACCCCTCTTCTCCTTCAGGGCTTGTGTAGGTAAATACTACACTTACCTTATCCGATTGGGAAAAAGTTTCGGCCGTCCATACTACCCGATCGAATCCTTGGATACCTCCGTGAAGATGATTCGGCCCATTATTCTTTACAAGGGAGTACTCTTTGCCATAAAGGCTAAAGGTTCCGTTAGCGATTCGGTTTGCTACCCGACCAATGGTGGCTCCAAAAAAACGCCGATTCTCTTCATACTCTTTTAGGGTGTCGAATCCGAGGGTAATTTCTTTCCTTTCGCCTTTTCTATCCGGCATTTGGAAGGACTTAATAGCGGCCCCATAGGAGATGATCTCCGTTTTGAGGCCTTGTTTGCTTTCTAAAGTAAACAACTCTACCTCTTGCCCAAAAGAGGTTTTTCCAAAGATGGACTTACGTAAATGCATAATGTGCCTCTCTTAGAACAAGTATCGGCAATTGCGGATCCTTTTATTTAATTACTGTTTCGTAAAACAGCTTGGGCAGCGGCTAACCTTGCAATGGGAACCCGATAAGGGGAGCAAGATACATAGTTCATCCCTACCCGGTAGCAAAAATCGATAGAAACCGGATCTCCCCCATGTTCGCCACAAATTCCGAGTTTGATTTCAGGTTTTACTTTGCGGCTTGCTTCCACCGCCATGGTGATAATTGTACCTACTCCTACCTGATCCAGAGTTTTAAAGGGATCTTCTTTTAAAATTCCTTGTTCCAGATACAGAGGCATAAAAGACGCTACATCGTCCCGCGAGAATCCGTATACGCACTGGGTTAAGTCGTTGGTGCCAAAAGAGAAGAAATCTACCATAGGTGTAAGCTTATCTGCTATTACTGCGGCCCTCGGAAGTTCGATCATGGAGCCTAATTTGTAAGAGAGAGCAACCTCTTTTTCTTTCAGAATCTTTTGAATGATCTTTTCCGAACGCTCTTTTAAAAAGGCCATTTCGTTAGTTCGCCCGATTAGCGGGAACATAATTTCAGGCAGAACCTTAACCCCTTTAGCTTGTACATCGCAGGCAGCTGTAATTATGGCCTCTATCTGCATGTCGTAGATTTCCGGATAGGTTATGCCTAATCGGCATCCTCTATGACCTAGCATAGGATTAAACTCATGAAGGGATTGTACTTTAGCTTCCAATTTCTTTGGGGTAATGCCTAACTTCGCAGCTAATTCCCGGATTTCTATTTTGGTTTTGGGCAAAAATTCATGCAAGGGTGGGTCTAATAATCGAATGGTTACCGGGGCACCATCCATCTCTTTGAAAATGCCCATAAAGTCTTTCTTCTGAAGGGGTAGGAGCTTTTTCAAGGCTTTTTTTCTTGCCTCTGCATCTTCTGCCACGATCATTTCCTGAAAGATAATCAACTTTTCTTCTTCGTTTTTT
>JBDNDI010000055.1:0-10863 GCA_046719195.1 Spirochaetales bacterium
TTTATCGCCCACTTTAAACTTTTATTCTTTCCGCCTGCTCTTCCGGCTTTGCCTAAGAAGTTTTTGGAGTATTGCGCAGAACCGGTACGGGATGGGCCTTCCATATTTCTTCTGCATATTCCCGTATGGTGCGATCGCTGGAAAACTTCCCCATCCGGGCTACGTTCAGGATGGATTTGCGGGTCCAGGCTTCAGGGTCCTGGTACAACCGCGCCACTTCCTCCTGAGCATTCAGATAGGAACGGAAATCGGCTAGCAAACGATAGGTATCTCCATAATGGAGTAGGGAATCCACGATAGGTTTGAAGCGACTAGCATCGTCTGCTGAAAAAGCGCCTCCCCCGATCATGTCTAGAACCTTCCGCAATTCCAAATCTTTCTGATAGTATTCCCAGGGGTTATAACCCGTTCGCCAGGATTCGGCAACCTCCTCGGCTGTCAGGCCAAAAATGAAGATGTTCTCTGCTCCCACTTCTTCCCGGATTTCCACATTTGCTCCATCCAGGGTACCTATAGTTAGAGCTCCGTTTAGAGCAAACTTCATGTTCCCCGTACCCGAAGCTTCTGTACCTGCTGTGGATATCTGCTCGGAAAGATCTGCTGCGGGAATGAGTTTTTCCGCCAGGCTTACCCCATAGTTGGCCAAGAAGACTACCCGTAACCAATCGCCAACGGCAGGATCGTTGTTAACTACCTCGGCTACTGAGTTAATAAGGCGAATAATTAGTTTTGCCATATAGTAACCCGGGGCGGCCTTGCCGGCAAAAATTATGGTTCGGGGAACCATTCGCTTAGTTTTTCCCTCTCGAATCCGGTTGTATAAGGCGATCACATGAAGCACATTTAGGAGTTGGCGTTTATATTCGTGAATACGCTTTACCTGGCAGTCGAAGAGGCTATTTGGATTTACCGCAAGGCTGTTATTTTTCATTATATAATCTACCATCCGGTCTTTATTCTTTTGCTTTACCTCTCTCCAGGCTTTCCGGAAATCCGGATCTTCAGTTAGAGGTACGAGTTTTTGGAGTTCTTCTAAGTTTGTAATCCATTTGTCTCCGATGCGACTAGTAATTAGATCAGACAGGGCTGGGTTACAGGCTTTTAACCAGCGACGAGGGGTAATGCCGTTGGTTTTATTGTTGAACTTTTCCGGCCAATATTCGTAGAAATCTTTAAAAATGTCTTTTTTCAAGATTTCAGAGTGTAAGGCTGACACCCCGTTTACCGAATGGCTGCCCACAATCGCTAGGTTTGCCATTCGTACTTTCTTTGAAGGCCCTTCCTCTATGAGGGACATACGTTCCAGTTTTCCCCAGTCTCCGGGATATTTTTGTGAAACTTTTTCTAAAAACAGGTGATTAATATCGTACACTATTTGCAGATGGCGCGGAAGCACCCGGCCGAATAGGTCTACCGGCCATTTTTCCAATGCTTCGGGCAAAACTGTATGGTTTGTATAGGCAAAGGTACGTACGGTTATATCCCAGGCAGTGTCCCAGTCTAATCCTTCCAAATCCATCAAAATACGCATGAGCTCGACAATACCTACTGCAGGGTGGGTATCGTTAAGTTGAATGGCTACTTCGTTAGGGAAATAGGAAAAATCGTCAGGGTGGGTTTTTTTGTACCTGCGGATTATGTCTTGGAGAGTGGCAGAGACAAAGAAGTACTCCTGTTTTAAACGAAGTTCCTTGCCCTCGAACACATTATCATTGGGATACAGTACCTTTGATATGGTTTCTGTATGTACCTTGTCTGATACGGCTCGTTCATAGTCGCCATGGTTGAAGTAGCTTAGCTCAAAGTCGCGGGTACTCTTTGCAGCCCAAAGGCGCAGGTTGTTTACCGTATCGTTCCCATATCCGGGTATGGGAATATCATAAGCCATGGCCATTACCTGTTGGGTATCGATCCATTCTACTTTCTTTTTTCCCCGCTCATCATAGTATTGTCGGGTATGTCCATAAAAGTTCACCGGGTACAAGGCTTCAGGGCGATCGATTTCCCAGGGATTTCCATACCGGAGCCAGGGATCTGGTGTTTCAAGCTGCTCACCATTACGGATTCGCTGGAAAAAAATCCCATACTCGTACCGGATGCCGTACCCATAAGCCGGAATACTTAAAGTTGCCAGGGAATCTAGAAAACAAGCGGCTAACCTACCTAAGCCCCCGTTTCCTAATCCAGCATCGAACTCAAGTTCCTCTAGGTCTTCTAGCCGAAATCCCATTTTGTCCATGGATTTTACTGCCTCATCCCGCATTCCGAGATTTATCAGGGCATTGTCTAAGGTACGGCCCATAAGAAACTCGAGGGAAAGGTAGTACACTCTTTTGGAGGGTTTTTTGTAGTAGGTCTGTTGGGTATCGATCCACCTTTCAAACAATCTGTCCCGCACGGTATAGGCTAGGCTTTTGTAATAATCTAAGGGTGTGGCGCTATATTCGTCTTTGCCTTGAGAATACTCTAGATGATTCACAAAAGATACTATTAGGTCTTTTGCATCCATTCCCTTGTGAGGATTGGTAGAGGGAGTAAGGGGGGGCTTTTTGACTTGTTTTTTCGATGCCATAGGGTACTCCTTGGGTAGTTTCCTTTTCTAACTGGATTGTAATACTCTTATCCATGATCTAGCAAGGGTAAAGGTGGAAAGGGAGAGGGTTTGATTGGCACAAAAGTATAAGGAATTTCATTTGACTGCAAACGTTTCCAATGATAGAATACTTTCTGTGCCGTATACGATAGGGATCAACGCGGATTCTTCGACAATTGCAGGCAGTTTGGTTACTCTAAAAAATTTGCTAGACCGGTTCTTACAGGCAGGGTTTCAGGCAGTGGAAATTCCCGTACATGGAGTGGGGTGTATTGTCGGGGGCAGACTCCATCCTATTCGTGTTGAAAAGGTTGTACGTCTATTGAAACAATATCCTTTTGCATATACAGTCCATGGGCCAGACCCGGTAAATCTCTGTGATCCAAAAGCCCCTGAAACCCATTGCCAAGCTTTACAAGCCACCATCGATTTTGCTAAAGCAATAGAAGCATCGATTGTGGTCTACCATGGGAGTTATATTCCCAAGGCTAAGGTAAGTAAGTTCCAGGCAGGTTTAGAAAAAAATCTATGGAAAACGGAAATTGATCGATTTATGACATTGGGGGATTATGCGGAAAAACGGGGAGTGGTTATAGCAGTTGAAAACATTTTCCGCCAGAACGGAGAGGAATCCTACCGTATCGATCCCCGCAGGTTGCGAGAGGTGGTAGAAAAAGTGCAATCAAAGGGGGTGGGTATTTGTTTTGATTTCGGACATGCTTACCTGAGTGCTAACGAAGAAGGGTTTGATTATCTAGAAGCTGTCCAAGCGGTGCTTCCCTACTTAGTTCATGTACATATTCACGATAACTTTGGAATACCGGCTAAACAGGAGGTCCGGCATCTAGACGCCTTGGTGTTAGGAATAGGAGACTTACATCTACCTCCCGGATGGGGATCCGTTCCCTATAAGGAAGTACGCGAAACAGTGCTGGCTGGGTATAAGGGGGTCAGAATGTTAGAAATCCATCCGAGTCTGGAAGAGTTTTACGAAGATGGTCTGGAATGGGTAAAAAGAGGAGGAATATAAGTTCCATGTCCCGCTTAGTGTTAAAAAATCTTACTAAGAAGTTTGATGAGGTAGTGGCTGTAGACCATATAAGCTTAGAAGTAGAGGAGGGAGAGTTTGTAACCCTATTGGGACCTTCCGGATGTGGCAAAACCACTACTTTACGTATTATCGCAGGTTTTTATGTACCTGACGAAGGGGAGGTATATTTTAACGATCGGTTAATGAATAATGTACCGCCTAGTAAACGGAACACGGCTATGTGTTTTCAGTCTTACGCTCTATTTCCCCATATGAATGTGTGGGATAACATTGCGTTTGGCTTAAAAATGCGCAAGATACCTGAAGCGGAACAGAAGAATCGGGTCCAAAAAGCTTTAGAAATGCTTAGCTTACAGGGTTTTGAACAACGTAAACCTGCCCAACTTTCCGGGGGTCAGCAACAGCGAGTTGCCCTAGCCCGGGCTATTGTTACAGAGCCGGATATTCTTTTATTCGATGAACCGTTGTCTAATCTAGACGCCAAACTGCGGGTGCAGGTACGGGTAGAGATCAGGGAAATGCAAAAAAGGCTGGGAATAACTTCCATCTATGTCACCCACGACCAGGACGAAGCCTTAGCAATTTCGGACCGAATTGTGGTTATGAACCAGGGGCATATAGAACAGGTGGGAGATCCTCACTCCATTTACCTTCATCCGAAAACCGCTTTTGTGGCAGGGTTTATCGGTATAGCGAACATTTTTAATGGTAAAGTAGTAGAGGGTAGGGAAAGTCTTGCTATTGTAGATGCTCCCTTTGGTCGGGTAACTCTAGACACCGGGGGTGTACTCTTACGACCGGGTACAGAGATCCGCTTTAGCTTCCGGCCGGAGGATATGCTTCTTTACCGGGAGGGTATGCCTAATAAAATTACAGCCACAATTGTCCATGCCATTTTTATGGGAGAAAATACTGATTTGTTTCTTGATGTGGAGGGACAGAGATTACGAGCCCATGGCGGAAATGTTGTCAAGTTTTCACCCGGAGATCGGGTAGATTTTAGTGTGTCTCCTTCTTCCTTTAGAATCCTTTCATAGGAGAATAGGTATGGATAAGAAAAAAGATATATCCGCTCTCCATTACCTGATGATCCTTCCTGGGGTAGGATTCATAGTTCTTTTTCTCGGCTCCTCCATTTTTATCACGATAGCCCAGAGTGTAGGCCTTTTCAGTATTACGGGTAGGTCCCAGTTTACCCTTTCCAATTGGAAGACCTTATGGGAACGGGAAACCATCGATTCCCTTCTGTTTTCTTTGAAAATGGGGGTATTAAGCTCTATCGGTACCCTGCTGTTTGCTTTTCCCATTGGACTCTTCTTCCGTAAGGGGGGAGCAGGAAAACGATTTTTAGGGTCCTTGATTAAAGTACCCCTTTTTATCCCTGCCCTGGTTGCGGCCTTTCTAATTGTAAATCTTATTTCTTACCATGGTATTGTAAACGAAGTTTTAATTGCCCTTCGGATTATTAAGCAACCCCTTCGTATGTTAAATGATAAGTTTGGGTGGGGGGTAGTAGCGATACAGATTTGGAAAAATCTTCCTTTTGTGCTGTTAATTGTATCTGCTTCTCTGGCTGCCATCCGGGACGATGTGGTAGATGCAGCTAAGAACCTTGGGGCGAACTCTTTCAGCATTCTCTTTCGTATTTATATTCCTTTAGCCATGCCCGGAATTCTAGTTTCCATGATTTTAATGTTTATAAAGGCTTTTGGGGACTTCCCCATTACTAGTGTGGCTGGCCCCAACTATCCTCCTTCCATTGCCCTTCGGATGCGGAATACTGCCTCTCTGTTTCAGGAATGGGATAAAGCTGCGGTAATGGGAGTAATAATTATAGTTACCACCTTGCTAATGACCTGGTTATATAGCCGGTTGGCGGAAATTGTAGAAGGGGGTGAGGCATGAGGGAGAGCTCTCTTTCCTGGGCCACCACTCCTCTACATGTAAGGGAAGCTAGGAGAAAACGATTATTGTATGGTATTTTAACCCTCTTTTTTGTGATTACCCAAATTTTATGGGTAGGAGTTCCCATACTTATGGCGGTGCTCTGGAGCCTGGTAGACCCAGAGCATCCCTGGTCTTACCCGGACATATTTCCCCAGAAACTCTCTTGGGCCCAATGGGCCTATGTTTTTCGGTATACCAATATAGTGCGGGCTTTGCAAACTAGCTATTCGGTGGCACCCTTAGCAGTCCTATTATCTTTTGTTCTCTCTCTACCCACTTCGTATGTACTAGGCCGGAAGCGAATTCCAGGGAAAAAGATTTTTATGCTGATTGTTCTTCTACCCATAATTATGCCGGGAATGGTAGTGGCGCTTTTCCTTAGCCGGGTATTCGCTGCTTTCCATCTAACACAAAACTTTTTTGGGTTAGTACTAGCTCATACTCTTATGGGAATCCCCTACATGATCCGGGTGCTAACTACAAGTTTTGAGTCTATACCTCAGGACATTATTGATGCTGCGGAAAACCTCGGGGCAGGAACGTTCGTAAAAATAAAGGACATCTTTCTTCCTTTAGTGCGACCAGGACTATTAGCAGGAATGGTGTTTACCTTTACCACCAGCATCGAAGAGTTCAATCTAACCTTTGTTATTGGCACTCCTACTTTTGAAACCATTCCGACAATTCTATATTCCTTTTTAGGGTATTACTTTATTCGAACCAACGCATCCGTTGTTGCGTTAATTATGATGACGCCCAACATCATTTTACTCTTTATAGTAGAGAGGATTTTAAAGGCAGATTATTTATCGGCATCTCTAGGTAAGGTCTAGGAGGCCGGTAAAATAAAAATATTTTAATGGAGGTGCGATATGAAAAAAGCGCTCTCAATGGTACTCGTTCTTCTCCTTGCAGCAACCTTAGGGTTTGCCGGTGGAGCGAAGGAAACCCCCAAAGCAGTTCCCAAGATTGATCTGCAGACAGCAACCTGGGATCAGATTGTGGCAGCGGCAAAAGCAGAGGGGCAGGTAACTTTCTACGCCTGGTACTTTGCCGATTATTTTAAAGAAGCAGCAGTGGACTTTGAAAAGCAGTACGGTATAAAGGCAAATGTAATTATTGGCGATCAAACGGCAAACTTCAACAAGGCTATTGCAGAGAAGGACCAGGCTGTAGGTACCATCGATGTAATGATTATTGGAGGCCAGTGGGTAAAAACCACAATGGATTTGAACCTCTTTTATGGCCCAATCAAAAACATACTTCCTGAAGCCAATATGTTAGCTCCTTCCCTCTGGGAGGTGCAGGAAGGGGTACTTACCCGAGGATTCCTGGCGCCTTTCCACCGGAATCAGACTGGAATTTTATACGATCCTGAGAGGGTAAAAAATCCTCCCCAAACCTGGCAAGAATTGGAAGCCTGGATTGATGCGAATCCCAAGCAGTTTGGTTTCAACGATCCTTCCAAAGGAGGTTCTGGGCAGTCCTTTGTCCATAGTGTTATCGCCCATGTGTGTGGAGGATTGGAGAAGTACAAAGGCGATAAAGATGTTGTTCCAGAAAAAGTTGCAAACTGGAACCTAGCATGGAAATGGATTAACGATCGTAAGGAAAAACTAACCATTACTGCCTCGAATAACGATTCCATTATTCGCTTGAACGGTGGAGAAATCTCCATGACCGTGGCTTGGGATGATAATGTAAGCGACATGATGGCTAAGGGTAACTTGTTTAAACGAGCCCGGATGTACATACCTAAGTTCGGATTAGCAGGTGGTGGGGATACCATGGGTGTGTTAAAAAATGCGCCCAATAAAGCCGCTGCTTTAGTATGGATCCGGCACATTACTTCTAAGGAACAACAAATAAAGAAGTTCCAGATGGTAAAGGCGTATCCTGCAAGGACGGATTTAACGATCGAAGGTACTCTCTTAACCGAAGAGGATCGAAAGAACAACGCTATTCCCTGGTTCCCTGCTCCGTACAAAGCCCTTATGATCAGCGAGTTTGTAAAGAATATCATGATGCGGTAGGGCAGTGTAAAACTATAAGAAGGTGGGGTGTTTAGCCCCACCTTTTTTATGGTCATGTATGCTTTATTAACAGCTTGAAGGGTACTCAATCTTTAAGGGTACTCAATAGAGAATTTGAAAGCTCAAGTGTCTTAAGTGAATATTTTATCTAAGACACCCTAGCGTATCATATGTCTCTTGTAGGGATTGTGTAAGCTAGGGGGGAATACCCGCTTCGCAGTTTGAATTGCCATCGAAGGTAAGAGAAAAACCTTCTTTGCCCTGCAAATGAAGGCGCCTGGCTAGGTACAAGGGAAAATATTGTTTGAATACGCTAGAGTATGGGGAAGGAAGATCAAGACCTGTTCGAAGCAATTGAGCGAGTTCCCCTTATTTGACAGGAAATTAAATAATCCAAGGCCCGACACTGGCCTTCAATCTCTCGGTCACCTGACCATTCAGCATCGTTCCATCCTTCTATGTCAACGGTGCCTTTATACCCGTGATGCTTTAATATTTGGAATATAATCGACCAATCCGTGTCTCCATTTCCGGGAAAACAGGAAGCATAATATTTTCGAGAGGCATAAATACCTCTTTCGGCAATCAGCTTTTTATCAATTCGGGCATCTTTCCCATGAATATGTATTATTCGAGAAACCCACTGTTTCAGTTGTAAAAGAGGATCCGCTAAGGCTTCTACTTGATGGCAGGGCTCCCATTCTAGACCGACAAAACGGGAGGGTATTGCGTTAAACATCAATTCCCAAGCATCCGGATTTATTGCAATGTTCCATTTACCTGTTTTCCAGGTATCACCCAAGCGACAATTCTCAAAAGCTATCTGTACTCTGCATTGTTCAGCCATCTCCATCAGGGGTTCAAACGCAGTTTTCCATGGTTCAATTGATTCGGGAACAGAGGTGCCAGGAACTCGACCCGCAAAACCACTCACAATAGGGCAATTTAAGGATGGTGCTATTTCTATTAATGTTTTCATAGCCTGTAACGTTTGTTTGCCTGATTCGTTAGGTTGCAAGGGATTCCCATATACCGAGAGAGCACTAATAAAGGTATGAGTCGCTTTTACCGCTTCAAGAACCTGATCCCGAAGCTGGAACATATCTATAGTACCTAAGGTTTCCCAGAACATAATGGAAAAACATTGAAAACCTTTTTGAGCAAGGGTCCGAATCCAATAAATGCAGCTTTCATCTCCCTTTACTAGGGTTCCAATCGGTATGGATGGGGTCATGGTAACAATTTGCCTGAAAATAATGTATCTAAAGTTTTTTGTACTTTGAAACCCTGAAGGAAATCAGGTAGTGGTATGTCATTAGGGACCTTTTTATTCCCTTCTATGTATAGTCGGATTTGTTCTAAAAATAATTCGTATGTTGAAAGAAGGCTCTTCCCGCGCCGATATTCTTTAAAGCCAGTCTTATTATCTATTATTTCTATAGAATCTTTAGAAAGACTTAAATCCAACACGGCCGTTCTATAACTGCCTTTAATATAGATTTTAAAAGCATCCAATGTGTTCGATTCAATCCATGACAACTTTATAGTGCCTGGTATACAATCCCCCTCCGAACTACATACTTTAACAGAAGTAAAGGCATAGATAGGCACTGGGCCGGGTTCTGAAAGAAAGTCTTGTTCGATAGGGATGGAGGGAATAGTTCCGATTTTCATCGCCTCAGGCAATGTTAGAATATACGCTTCCCCTTCTGGTTTAATCTCCTGAAAAAGTAACAACAATGCATCGACTAGATGGCTGCCTAAATCTCCTAAAACACCTGCTGTACTCTTAGAGGGTTGCAGGCGCCATTTCCAACGAGGAGTGGTGAGCCAATCTCCCCAACATTTCGTAAGCACCCAGCTTTGTAAATACTCTGCCTCAATGGAAACAAGGGACCCTAAATAATGGGTATGAAGAACCTCTCTTAGCGCCCAGAGGGCAGGGTTATTTCGTTTTGAGAAATTAATCAGCGCAGGCGTGGGAACCAGTAGGGATAAATTGGCTAGTTCTTCTGTGTCCTTCAAACGTTGTGCCAAGGGTTTTTCCATTAAAAGGGGTTTAGGTAGATTAAGAATTTTCTTCCCTATAAATCCATGATGTTCATCCAAAACCGTACAGGTGTAGGCATCACAGGCATTCTCTGTCTCTGACAGCATATCCTCGATGGAATTGTACCAGTAAGGTATAGAAAAACGTGAAGAAAAATCAGCAGCATGTTCTGGATGCTGATCCTTGCAAGCCCATAATATGCAATTAGGTAGGCGGGAAAACTTTTTTGCCTGATATTCTGCCATGCTACCTGTTCCGATAATACCTATCTTAACCATAGTCTCCTTGGCTTATTATACTTTGCAGTAGAGGATCGAGCAATAAAATCTGTTTCTAACCATTCTTGAATAGGTTCTTGCCTTTTACCCTCCAGAATGTCGATCAGCAGTCTCGTTGCATGTCGGGCTAATTCAGTAACTGGCTGAGAGACCGTTGAAAGGGGAGGCGTTATATCTTGAACAGGGGGTAGATTATCATATCCTACTACGCTCAGTTCTTCAGGCACTCGTATTCCTTTAGAAGAAGCATATTGTAAAACCCCAAAAGCACATCGATCTGAACTGGTAAAAATGACACTGGGAGGATTTTTTATTGACAGTAACTTCTCTGCCCCCAGGTAACCGGATTTTTTTGAGAAATCTCCTTCTACAATTGTAGTTTTAATATCGAATTCCTCGCTTAATTTTTTAAAGGTATCTAATCTATCAACTGCATTCCTATATTGCATGTCTCCAGTTATGTAACCAAAATGACGATGCTCTAAAATATAAACATGTTGAAATGCCTTCCTCATTCCTGGTTCGGGTTTTGCATCCACACTATTTAAACCAGTATGGTAATTATTTATTAAAACAAACGGAACTCCCTGTTCTCGTAAACCTTGAAAAGGTTGAAAATCCGCTCTTGTAACTGCAAAGAGTAGACCATCTACTGTTTTAGATTGTACTAAGGTATAATAATCTTCTGTTTTATGCCGTTGTTTATCTAGAATTATAGTAATCGAGTAATCTAACTCATCAGCTTCAAGAACGGCTCCGTCTAATAGAGCAGGAAAATACGATCGGGAAAAAGGAGGGAACGAGCCATACGACGGTACAATAAAAGCAAGAGTTTTCGTTTTTCGCCTTGCAAATAAGGCAGCCTGCCGGGAAGTGATATAGCCTAATTCCTTTGCTGCTTGACGAACCCT
>JBDNDI010000056.1:0-10828 GCA_046719195.1 Spirochaetales bacterium
TTCTTAAGTACTGCATCGTACGCTCCCTCCGCACGGGCAACCCGGAATGCAAGAGTGCTTACTAGCATATTTAAGGTTTTTGCTTCGGGAAATACCCGTTCGCCCGGATATATGATGGCAATAGCCCCCTGTTTATAATCTTTTCGATCTGGGAATAAAGGGTTCAATGTTAATATATATAGCCTGGCCTCGGAAGCGGTGTTCCCTCCGATTAATAACACTTTTATGTTGGCATCTTCTGTCCGATTTGCCTGTACCAATTGCACAATTCCTTTTGTAACCTCCCCTGGCTGAAAGGGATGGTCTAAGCCGATGACTTGAGCAGAGTGAAACAAGCGCTCTTCGTGTAAGCCGGGAAAATAGAGGATCCGACGGCGGACCTTTAAGGTTTCGTACACGCCATATCCATAGGCAAAGTGAATGTCATCTACGGAAACTACCGCCTGTTCCACGGGTAGTAAATTTCCGTTAATCCAACAATAGGGTCCTATCATGTTAAGACTCACGAGTAAGGGTTTCACCAAAAGAACAGGTGCGAGTGTACGTAAGGTAGGCTTGTAGAACTTCCCGATCCGCTTCCGCCCAGGGAAGGTTGAAAAGGTTTTCCGGTTTGTCCCAGAGAGTATGATCATGATCTTTTAACAGGGAAACAGAATTTTTGGGTCTACAGATAAAAGGATGAAGCCGAATAAGCCCATGCGCATAGGCATGAAGGACAGGGGGGAGGGAAGAGAGGATATCTACTTTAAGGTTTAATTCTTCCTGTAGTTCCCTAAGAAGACAGCCTTCGGGTGTTTCTCCCGGCTCTATTTTCCCTCCAGGAAACTCATATTTACCCGCGAGAATTTTTCCTTGTTTTCGCCTTACGGCTAGAATTGTATCGCCTAGTTGCAGGATCCCGCAGGAAACCTCCAGGGGAGTTTTAGAAGAACACATTTTCATTAGCTGTATGATAGGTGTTTAGCAGGAAAAAAGCAAGAAAGCCCCTGCATCGATTGACACAAAGAGAAAAGCATGGTAGCTTAATTGTGAAATATTTCACATAGGAGGTCTCCATGCCAAGCAAGGCCTTTCTTCCGCCACCAACCTTAGAACGATTGGCTCGCATTTATGTAATACTCGGGAAACTTAGCCTTAAAGGCTTAGAGGTTGTATCGTCCAAAGAGCTTAGTGTACTGCTAGGAGTACCCGATCATACGATTCGGAAAGACATTAGCCTGTTAAAAGGGGAGGGAATAAAAGAGCAGACGCTGGAACAGGAAATTGGGGGAAAAGGTAAAGGATATCCCATAATTGGACTACGCAGCCTTATCGGGCACTGTCTCGGATTTTCCCAACCTCGTTCTGCCTGTATTGTGGGATTGGGAAATCTTGGAAAAGCCATGCTGCACCGGAAGATCTGGCAGGAAGGGGTATATCGTTTAGCCGCTGCCTTTGATTCTAGCGAAAACCAATTAGAGTTATTGAAAACGACGGTTCCCCTATACCATGTGAGAGAACTGGAACGGGTGGTGAAACAGGAAAGAATTGAAATCGGTATTATTACGGTTCCAGCGGAAGCGGCTCAGAACATTGCCGATCGGTTGGTTCAGGGAGGAATACGGGGTATTATTAACTTTGCCCCCACGGTTCTCACCGTGCCTTCCCCCCATGTAATTGTGCGTAATCTCTCTTTAGCAGGGGAGTTACATGTGTTATCTGCTTATTTACATCAAGAGGAGGAAAACAATGGCTAGGGTATACAATTTCTCTGCAGGTCCTTCGATGCTTCCGGAATCTGTTTTGAAGAGAGCTGCAGCGGAAATGCTGGATTATCAGGGCAGCGGACAATCAGTAATGGAAATGAGCCATCGATCTCCGGTATTCGAAAAAATAATCCGGGAGGCAGAAGATCTGCTTCGGGAGCTTTTGGAAATTCCAGATTCGTATGCGGTTCTCTTTTTACAAGGGGGAGCTTCATTACAGTTTTCCATGGTACCGCTGAATCTATTACCCGAAGGGGGCCAGGCCGAGTATGTGGACACAGGCCACTGGGCCTTTAAAGCAGCAGAGGAAGCAGCTAAATTTGGAAAGGTACTTATATCTGCCTCTTCCAAGGACCGTACCTATACCTACATACCCCAGATTCCCATGCCTCAACACAAATCGTCCTATCTTCATATTACTACCAATAATACCATATACGGTACCCGGTACATGCGAATACCCGATACCGGAGGTGTACCTCTTGTAGCCGATATGTCTAGTAATATTCTGTCAGAGCCCCTGGACATACGAAAATTTAGCCTGGTGTACGCAGGAGCCCAGAAAAACCTAGGGCCCGCAGGAGTTACCGTAGTTATTCTTCGAAAGGATTTATTGGGTAGACACCGGCCTTCCACACCGACCATGCTTCGCTACGATATTCATGCGGAACAGGGATCCTTATACAATACCCCTCCCTGTTATGCGATTTACATGGTAAAGCTCGTCCTGGAAGAGGTAAAAGCGCTTGGGGGTGTCCAGGTAATGTACAGAAGAAATCAGGAAAAAGCAGACCTCCTGTATCATTATCTAGACCGTTCCCAACTTTTCCGGGGAACGGTGGAACCCGAATACCGGTCTCTTATGAATGTGCCCTTTGTAACAGGTTCCAAGGAATTGGATTCTTTGTTTTTACAGGAGGCAGAGGCAAGAGGCTTGGTCAACTTAAAGGGACATCGTACGGTAGGGGGTATGCGGGCTAGCCTGTACAATGCGATGCCCCTAGAAGGGGTGAAAGCTTTAGTGAACTTTATGGAAGAGTTTGAAGCAAAACACAGGAAGAGAGGATAGCATGTATAAAATACGCACAGTGAATAAAATAGCAGCCAAAGGGCTAGAGGTGTTTCCCCGGGATGCCTACGAGCTAGCATCGGAAATTAGTAATCCCGATGCCCTAATTGTTCGAAGTACCCCCCTGCATGATATGGAGTTTCCTACTTCGTTAAAGGCTATTGCCCGTGCGGGGGTAGGAACCAATAATATTCCTGTGGAACGATGTACCGAGAAAGGCATTGTGGTTTTTAATACCCCTGGGGCAAATGCCAATGCGGTAAAAGAGTTGGTATTAGCCGGACTTTTACTTTCCTGCCGAAAAATATACGAGGGTATTAGTTGGACAAAAAGTCTTGTTCATAACCCTAATGATCTACCCGGAATGGTGGAACAGCAGAAAAATCAGTTTGCCGGTCCTGAGTTATATGGGAAAACCCTAGGGGTTATTGGTTTAGGTGCTATCGGGGTGATGGTAGCAAACGCTGCTGTGAGTCTAGGTATGCGCGTTATAGGGTACGACCCCTTTATATCCGTAGAGTCTGCCTGGAAACTTACCCGAGAAGTAATACGGGCTGAAGGATTAGAAACTTTGTTACGGCAAAGCGATTTTATCAGTCTCCATACCCCCCTAACAGATAAAACGAGAGGATTACTGAATGCGGAGAGATTTGGGGTAATGAAAAAAGGAGTACGTATTGTAAACTTTGCTCGGGGTGGCCTTGTAAACAATGAAGACCTATTAGAGGCTCTACAAACAGGTCAAGTTGCCCGATATGTTACGGACTTCCCCGATGCAAAACTATTAGAGGCGGAACCGGTTCTTTCCCTACCCCATTTAGGAGCTTCTACTCCTGAAGCAGAGGAGAACTGTGCGGTTATGGCTGCAACCTTGGTAAAAACGTATCTAGAAACCGGAAATATCAGCCGATCGGTAAACTTCCCCGATTGTACCCTAGAACGAACGGGTAAAGTTCGTATAACCATCTCTAACTACAATATCCCCAACATGGTGGGACAGATTACGGCCATTTTAGCCGAAGAAAAAATAAATATCTCCGATCTATTAAACCGGCATCGGGATAGTATTGCGTACAATATTATAGACCTGGATTCAGAGATAAGCGAAGAATCCCTCAACAGGATTCAGGCTATTGAAGGAGTAATCCGGGTACGAAAAATCTAACTTAAAGGAGACGTATGGGGACTAAGACAGTATTTACCTGTACCTCTTGTGGTCACGAAGAGCCGAGATGGCTCGGTCGTTGCCCTGCTTGCGGGAAATGGAACACGCTATTAGAAATTCCTGCTATGGGAAAAAAGGGCAAAGTAACACCCGGGAAACAGCCTCCCTCGGTTCAAAAAGTAGTCCCCCTTTCTGCTATTGATCCTGCTCAGGCAGAAGGAATGGACACCTATATTAGTGAATTTAACCGGGTACTGGGAGGAGGTATGGTACGCGGAAGCGTTATCCTCTTAGGGGGTGAACCCGGTATAGGAAAGTCTACCCTTCTTCTTCAGGTTGCAGGCGCCATGGGTAGGGAGGTTCGAGTCCTGTATGTTAGCGGAGAGGAATCGCCCCCTCAAATTAGACAACGATCGGATCGGTTGAGGTTGGACCCTTCAAAGATTCATATTATTGCCGAAACCAATCTTGATCTCTTGCAGCGAAGCCTAGAAGAAGTAAAACCTCAATTGGTAGTGGTAGATTCTATCCAAACCCTCTATGCTCCCGAATTAGGTCCTCTTCCTGGTACGGTCAATCAGATGAAATACTGTTGCCACGAATTAGCCGAATGGGCAAAAAAACAGGGAGCAGGAGTGGTACTAGTAGCCCATATTACTAAAGAGGGCCTTATTGCAGGACCCAAGGTAGTGGAGCACATGGTGGATACGGTACTGTATTTTGAGCAAGGGGGTGGGGAACTACGATTTCTTCGCGCCACTAAAAACCGGTTTGGTTCGGTGGATGAGATTGGGCTTTTTTCTATGGGAGAAGGGGGTCTGTCCCCCATAACGGATCCTACATCGGTTTTTTTGGTGCGAAGGCAGGGTGCGTTTCCTCCGGGAGTGGTGATAGCTCCCCTGTACGAGGGCAGCCGGGTACTGTTGTTGGAAATCCAAGCCTTAGTTGTGCCTGCTAAGGGGGGTATATCCCGAGTGTATTCCGAACGTATAGATCCGGGACGAGTTTCCCGTTTAGCCGCAGTATTGGAAAAGCATGGGGGGGTGCGATTTATCGATCAGGACATATATGTAAATGTAGCAGGGGGTATGAGGATTTCTGAGGTGGGGGTAGAATTACCTTTGGCTTTGGCGTTGTATTCTGCCCGCACCGGACTGCCCTTACCGGCTCATATGGCAGTAGTTGGAGAGGTGAGCTTAGCTGGCGAGATTCGTCCGGTGGCTCATACCCGTAAACGCTTCCGAGCTGCTCAGGAAATGGGATATACTTCGTTTTTAGGTCCTACGGGCTGGGAGGGGGAAGGAGAGACACCGGGATGGACAGGGGTAACCACTTTAGGGGAAGCTCTTCGATTTGTCTTTACCGCTGAGCTAGCACAGTGAGGTAGGGCAAGGCAATAAAGTTGCCGATCATTCCCCCTAGATTCGAAAAGAAAAATACGATCAGTATATGAGTTACCCGGTTTCGGAAAAATCCCTTGAGGGTGGTAATATCATCGGGTAATCGTTCAAAATCTTCTACCCGAGGTTTACGGAAGTAGGCTTCTAAAAGGCCGGTGATCATGCCTACCCCTATTGCGGGGTTAAGGGTTGCTACCGGAGCTGCGGGAAACGAGGCGAGTATAGTAACTGGATGGGCAAGCGCTAAGAGACTACCTAAGGCTGCTAAACCCCCGTTTACTAATATCCATATCCATACCATTTCCATACCTTGGGACCATCCAGAACGCAAAAATCCCCATCCGATTAATCCAACAATCAAAGCCGGAATAATCCAAGGAAAGATCTTAGAGGAGGGACTGGAAGAAGGTACTGTATCTAAGCTGCTAATATCCAAAGAAGCCTCTTCCGTATGGAAAGCCTTAAGCCATCGGATAAGGCCAGGGACATGACCTGCACCTACTACCGCTAGTATTTTTTTCTCCGGCTGGGAATAGATGTTTCGGGCTAGGTATTGATCCCGTTCATCAATCAGTACTTCCTTTACCGAAGGTAGGTAAGTGGCCAATTCCTCCATCATGCTGTCTAGCTCGCTTTTTTTCTTTAACTCTTCTATCTGATCGGAACTTAGTTTTTCTGAAGTGAATACGGAGGATAGTAAAGCTGCAAGAAGCTTATTTTTCCCCCAGAAACTCGACCTTGTCCAAGCTCTTCGGAGAGTAACCTGGATGTCCCTGTCACAGAGAGCATACGGAATACCTAATCGTTCAGATACCCGGAGGGCAGCTAACATTTCTTCTCCGGGTCGTATTCCTAATTCTAGACCTAAGCGACGCTGGAAGGAAGTAAGAACAAGATTGCTCAGGAGCAGGAAGCCTTTTCCTTCCCGAATAATCCGGAAGATGTCTAAGGAAGACCAGTTAGGACCTTCGGTAAGGGTGCGATAGCGGGAAGGATCAATTTCAATGCATACCCGTTCGGGTTTTTCTTCCGTAATTACTTTTTCCACCTCTTCCACACTCTTGTGGGAGATGTGGGCAGTACCTACTAAAATAACGGTTTTATCCCCTAACTGTAGGCGTGTAATGGTTTCACTCATGTGTGTTCCTTTTGAAGATAATTATGTAATTTGTAGAGCCCATAAAAAGCGGGAACGCAAAGCATCTGCGCTTTGGAATTGGGAACGTGGAATAGCCCCACCCCCCATGTGTATATGTCCTCCTCCCGAGCCTATGCCTGCGAGAGCCTTCCGAACAATGAGATCCGCAGGTCGATTCGGATCTTCGCTACGAACAGATATGCGCACTATGTCCCCTCCAAAGGCCCAACTTACCACAATAATTACCTCTTTTAAACCCAAGAAAAAGTCCGATACCAATCCTAGAATTTCAGAAGTACATTCCGTCTCTAGTTCCAAAAAACAGATATCCTCTATTATACGATAATGAGTTAATGCGTGTTGAATAATGGGTAGGTCCCGTAAGGTAAGGCAGTTCCGTAGGATATAAGAAGCCTTATGCCAGTCCCCCTGGAAATAGAGATCCGTGTAGGCTTTAAGATCGTGCGGGGAGACACCGCGGGTTAAAAAGGCTGTGTCCATCATAATTCCCATTAATAGCGCAGTAGCAACGGAGGAAGGTAGAGGAGAGTCTTGTTCTTGTACATAGGTATAGAGGATGCTACAACAGGATCCAAAATCGATTCGGATATCTTGAAACTCGCAGGAGGCAGGGGTAGGGGGGGTATGATGATCGATAATTCCCACAAGTTTACCCTGTAAGTCCGTAACATTTGTATTCCCCGCAAAACCGTCCACCAGCACTATCTGGTTGGTTTCGGTAAGATGTAATTCCTGAGCAGGGATGAGAGGTATCTGAAGTTCTTCAATGGTAACTTCTAAGGTTTCACTCTGAAACTCCCCATTGTAGCAGAGAAAGGTGCAATATCCTTTCTGGGTTAGTAACCAGTGAAGCGCGTACCCTGCACCGATGGAATCGTGGTCCGGAAAATCATGGGTTTGCACTAAAACGGGTTGGTGAGGGTTTAAAAGGGAGAGTAATTTTTTCAACATACCTTAGGGATCCTTCGGTAAGTTTTGAAGTTCCCAGGCTGCAAGTCGATTCTCCAGATACCCCTGTGTTCGCATATCCGAAGCCTCCAGAAAATAAGTTCGGGCTAAGGCGATCCTGCCTAACAGCTTATACTGAGCTGCTAAATAGAACAACATACGAGCTCGTAAAACCCGATTACGCTCCTGGTTTATTTGCTGCACAATGAAGAAATCTGAGGTAGGTTGAAGATAGTATCTAGCCATGTGGAAAAAGAGGGAGTCTTTTGGAAATCGGACTAAGTTTTTCTCCAGGTAGGCCTTAGCTTCCTGTTCTAAATTTGCCTGCTTATAGCTTAGGGCAACCAGCAGAGGATAGACAGGTTCGGTTTCATCCCGTTCAAAGGCCTTCTGAAACTGAACAGCAGCTAGCTGAAAGTTCTTTAAGCGGTAGTGAAGTATAGCTGAAGGAAGATGGAGGTGCGGATATTTCGGGTTTAGTTTCTGTGCCTTTTGGTAATCTGCCAGGGCTAAATCGAGGTTACCCATTCCATCGTAAATTCGGGCGCGGTATATATAAGCCAGAAATAGATCGGGTTCTAGTTCTATGGCCCGGTTAAAATCTTCTAAGGCTTCCTGGGTACGACCGATATTTGCCCGTAAGCGGCCTCGATCATAATAATTCCAGGCAAAGTCGGGAGCTAAAGCAATGGCGGCTGTAAGGTCTTGCTCTGCTTCTTCAAACTTCCCTAATTGCGTGCGGGCTTTGCTGCGGTCTACATAAGTAAAAGGGTAGGTGGGAAGTACTTCCACTGCCCGGGTAAGAGTTTTTTCCGCTTCCTGGGGTTTGTTTTGCTTTAGTTCCAGGTTCCCTTTACCGATTAAAGCAGTTAGATTGGAGGGGTCTGTTGTTAAGCTAGCCTCAAAAGCTTTGCTTGCGGCATCTAACTGTTTTTGCTTCAATAAAAATTCTCCATAGGCTGCCTGCGCCCGAGAGTGTTTAGGATCAATAGATAGCACCTGTTCTAACAATTCTTTTTCCTTTTTTGAGTTGGCTGACAGCCCTTCAATTAGAGCAAGGTTAAACAGGGTGTCTACGTCTTTGGGATCCGTCGCAAGCAATTCAAGTAGGATTTCTTTTGCTGCTTGTGTTTTTCCTGCCAATAGCAGTACTTCAGCTAAAAGTCTGCGTGTTTCCGTAGATTGGGGATCCTTCTGTTCGGCTTTTTCTAAAGCCTTGATAGCTCCTTCCGCATCTCCTAAAGAAAGAAAATGGGCGACTCCGGTGTACACATCTTCTTCCGGAGGTAGCGGAACCTCTATAGGTGGAGGAGGGGTTTCTGGGGCAGGCGGAGGAGGAATTTTACAGGAAAGGGCAAGTAGGGAAAAAAAGGAAAATAAAAAAGCAATGAAAATCAAAGTAAAGTTCTTATACTTCTTAGTTCTTGTGTTTTGTAGCTTGATTAAGCTTATTGGACACCGCATACCTTTGTATAGTACCTACACCTAGGAATCATGGCAAGGGTTTGCTTAGGGTTTGCTTAGGTGGTAATTTTTTAGGGATAATGCAGTAAGAATAATCGTGGGAGGATTTAAAAGTAGTTCGGTAAAGATTGGCTTGACATAATTGCTATATTTGCTATAGCATCTATAGCAAATATGCTAATGGATCCAACCTACTACCAACCTTTAGAAACGGCATCCATTGATAACGATCCCTTTTTAACCGCTGCAGAGAGAGTATATAGAACCCTGCTCCGTAAAATTATCGAAGGAGAATTAACTCCGGGAAGTCGCTTGCCCAGGCGAAAACTTGCCGAATTAACAGGGGTCAGCCAGATTCCGGTACTGGAGGCTATGAAGCGTCTAGAACAGGATGGACTGGTTGAGTACAGGCCCCGTTGTGGCTGCATCGTAACCGTACCTACGGTGCATCGGCTTCTAGACTTGTTTGCTTTACGGGAAGCTATAGAGTGCCAGGTAGCAAGAATCCTAGCTTTGCAACTCTCCTCCGATCAAATCGAGCTTTTCCTTCAAAAGGCCCTGCTGTTAGATAAACTACTAGGAAGTTCAGAAGGGGAAGAAAAAACTATTTCGGATCTACATTATAAATTTCATATAGAATTGGCCGAAGCTACGGCCTACGAATCTTTAATTAATCAACTCCGAAAGGCTAATTTCCTATGGTTGTTATGGAAAGGCATTCATTCGAAAAGAGTACGAAGGATGTTTAAAAAAGATTCCCATGTAGAGCTAGTACAGAGTTTGGCTAGTAAAGATCCCCTTAAAGCCGAAGAAACCATGAGGATGCACATTACCGAGGCCAAAGAGCCTCTTTTAGAAGAATATTCAAGTAAAAGCTAGATTAGGAGGTAAGAATGGAAAAGCTAGAAAAGTTAAAACCCCAGTTTTCGTATTGGGAAAAAACCAAGGATATTGCAGATAACCTATTGGACATCATGCTGAACTATCGGCAGAGTGGCCATCCGGGTGGATCCCGTTCTAAAATGCATGCGTTTCTAACCACTCTCCTTAGTGGAGCAATGCGATGGGACTTGCGCCATCCTGAAAAACGATTTGCTGATAGGTTTGTGTTAGGGGCTGGGCATACCGTCCCCATGGTGTACGTTACCCTAGCCATACTAAACGAAGCCCTGGATCTTGCGTATGCAAAAACCAAAAACCCGAAATATCTTAATCCCCAGCCAAAGGAACGTATCCTTCGGTGGGAGGACCTGCTAAAGTTTCGCCGAAGGGGTGGTTTATCCGGGCATGCGGAGTTTTCTGGGAAAACCCTATTTTTAAAAGCCAACACAGGTCCTTCGGGTCATGGTAGTCCGTTTGCGGCAGGTATTGCTGTGGCATTGAAACGGGCAGGGGTGGATGCGAAAGTATTTATTATGGAAGGAGAAGGAGGACTTACCCCCGGTGCGACCCATGAGACCGCAAACTCTGCCTGGGGATTAGCTCTAGACAATCTATACTACTTAGTAGATTGGAATGATTTCGGTATAGACGACCATCCGGTTAGCACCGTGGTGTATGGAACTCCTAAAGAATGGTTTGGTGCTCATGGATGGAGAGTCTATGGTACGGAAAAGGGCTCGGATTGGGAAGCCTTAGTGCAGGCCATGGAAGAAATGTTTCAAGCTCCTAATCCTGCGAAAGCGCCTACGGCGTTTTGGTTTAAAACCAGAAAGGGTAGAGAGTATGGAAAGTTTGACTATGCCTCCCATGGAGTGCCGCATAGCCTAAACAGTGAAGCTTTCTGGGCAACTAAAAAACCTTTTGCGGAGAAATATGGAGTGAGTTTTCAAAACTTTGGCGGCCCTGCCCCTAAAGATCCCGCAGCTTTAGCGAACG
>JBDNDI010000057.1:0-10804 GCA_046719195.1 Spirochaetales bacterium
CGAAGACGGGTT
This sequence comes from Spirochaetales bacterium, assembly GCA_046719195.1. Taxonomy (GTDB): domain Bacteria; phylum Spirochaetota; class Spirochaetia; order DTKZ01; family DTKZ01; genus DTKZ01. Next base: position 13 of record JBDNDI010000057.1, read on the forward strand.
TTCTGCCGGATATCTTCAGCCATAGCCTTGCCAAAATCTCCGTCATACACTTTGTATCCTACGGTGTAGCTAGAAAAAGCAAAAGGCAGGTTGGTTACATCGATTAGGGGGTAAAAGGTAGACATGCCGCCTGTAGAGGCAATGTAGCTCTGGACAATGTTCTGCTGAACCTGAAGCATAGTTTCCCGCTCTCTTCCCAATACCCCACTGTCGTAGATCTGTACCTCGATCCGGCCATTGGAGTTAGCTTCTACTGCAGATTTAAACACGGCAGCGATGGATGCGGAGGGAATTTCAAAGGGCTGCTGCGCGTTTAAATGGGCAAGTTTAAGAACAATTTTGCTTTGAGCAACCACACCCAGGGTAATGCTTAAAAGCAGTACCAGGGATAGAAGGAGGAACTTTTTCATACAAAACTCCTATTCAAATAGATTCACCATACTTTGAATGGTGAATCTATTATGAGTGGAAAAATTGCTATTTGTCTATGCCTTTTTTAGAGATCGAGTTATCGTACGGCTTTGCCTAAAGCTTCATCTAAAGCCGCAATCAAGTCATCTGGATGTTCGATTCCTATGGAAAGACGTACTAGATCGGGGCTTAAACCACCAGCTAGTTGTTGCTCTGGAGAAAGTTGGCTATGGCTGGTAGATGCTGGATGAAGAATTAGGCTTTTTGCATCTCCCACATTCGCTAGATGGGAGAAAAGCTCGATAGAATCAATAAGTTTTACCGCAGCCTCGTACCCCCCTTTAGGCCCAAAAACTACCATACCGCCAAACCCTTTTTTTAGATACTTTTGGGCAATCGGGTAGGTCGGATCTTCCGGTAGTCCGGGATATCGTACCCAGGCAATCCGTTTGTCCTGCTTTAAAAACCTAGCAACCTGTAGGGCATTGGAGCAGTGCTTTTCCATCCGTAGGTGCAGAGTCTCAATACCTTGCAGAAAGATCCATGCATTATCCGGCGAGATGCAGGCCCCAAGGTTTCGCAAAGGTACGGTTCGCATCCGAAGTATGTAGGCGAGCTTAGATAGGTCGCCTAAATCAGAAGCCCATCGCAATCCGTGATAATTCGGATCCGGCTCGTTATATAGGGTAAATTTTGGATAAGACCAGTTAAAGCTAGCGGCATCCACTACAATGCCGCCTATGGCAGAACCGTGTCCTCCGAGCCATTTGGTTAAGGAGTGTAGCACTACATCTGCACCATATTCAAAGGGACGGAGCAAGTAAGGGGTAGTAAAGGTACTATCCACAATTAGCGGTAGATGGTTTTCGTGGGCTATCTGGGCATACGCAGCTAGGTCTGATACATCGAGTACAGGGTTCCCGATTGTTTCTACATACACTGCCCGGGTTTTTTCAGTTATTGCTTTTTTTAAAGCGGAAAAGTCGTTGTTTGGGACAAATTTTACGGTAATGCCTAATTGGGGAAGGATGGCGTCGAACATGGTATAGGTACCACCATATAGATTATTGGCCGATACAATCTCGTCTCCAGCTTTAGCAACATTAATAATAGAATAAAATACTGCGGAAGTACCCGAAGCTAAGGCTAAGGCAGCTGCTCCTCCTTCTAAGGCTGCTACCCGCTGTTCTAGAATATCTTGAGTAGGATTCATAATGCGGGTGTAAATATTTCCTAGTTCTTTTAGTGCAAATAAATTCGCCGCATGTTCGGTACTCTTGAACACGTAGGAACTTGTCCGATACACAGGTACACCTCTGCTTAAGGTTGCTGGATCCGGAACCTGCCCAGCGTGTAAGGCTAAGGTTTCAAAATGGTAGTTTTTATTCATTGCCAACCTCCCGAAATTAAATATTAGTAAAACTATAGAGAAAGTATACAATCGATGATTCCGTGTCAATTCTATAGTATACTTTTCCTATGAGTATTACAAACGTAATTCAGACAAAAGAAGCACCTTTGCCCGGAGGTCATTATTCCCAAGGCCTCGTAGCAGGGGGCTTCTTATTTGTCTCAGGCCAGCTCCCTCTAGACCCAAAAACCGGCGCCTTAGTTCCAGGTGGGGTAGAAGAACAAACCCTACAGGCTTTGAAAAATCTAGAAGCTATTGTAGTTGCCGCGGGTTTGAACAAAGAGCATATTGTAAAAGTAACTGTCTATGTGGCGGATATTTCCCTGTGGGGCACAATAAATAGGGTATATGGGGACTTTTTTAGAACCCATAAACCTGCCCGAGCGGTTGTACCTACCGGCCCTCTCCATTATGGTAGTATATTAGAGGTGGAAGCTACGGCTGTGCTATCCTAGGTATGTAGTTTATACACCCTGTAATTGGGCGATTTTTTCCGGCTCTTTCAACCCATGGCCGCTTAAAAGAATTACAGAGGAATCTCTTTCCTTTTTTGGCAGGCTAAGCCAACCTGCCAAAGCAACCGCAGAGGTGGGTTCAGTGAAAAATCCCAAACGTAACAAATAAGCGTGGGCGGCAAGGATTGCCTCTTCAGATACCGCAAGTAGTGTTCCTTTTGTAAAACGAACGGCTTCCAGCACCGCAGCTGCGCGGGGAGGCCGAGATACGGCAATTCCTTCCGCTATTGTGGGTTTACTTTCCACGGGAGGCGTAGAATCTAGGCCTAAAGCAAAAGCTTCTTGAAGAGGGGAACAATTCTCGGATTGTATTCCTATAATACGGGGTATCTGTTTTAGTAAACCGGTAATCTGAAGAATCCGAAGCCCTCGGAATAGCCCTTCCAGGTATCCTCCGCTTCCCACAGGCAATACAATTTGCTTTGAAAGTTGACCCCGAAATTGCTCCCACAGCTCAAAGGCCACGCTAGCGTGCCCTTGAATAAAAAACGGATTCCACAAGTGGCTAGCATAGTAAGTAGTAGTTGCGGCTTTGAGCACAGCTTCGTTTGTCTGTTGCCGGGAACCGGGTACTTTAACTACTTCTGCTCCTAAAAGACGGGTCTGGCTTAACTTGCTGTCGGGGGTATAGGAGGGTGCGAATATTCTGCACCGAATTCCCGCTGCTGCACAGTACGCTGCTATTGCTGCACCTGCGTTTCCTGAACTATCTTCCACTATTTCCTCTATGCCTAGAGCCTTACAGAGGGAAACCAAAACGCATGCCCCCCGGTCTTTAAACGAACCAGAGGGCATAAGATAATCTAGTTTAAAGTAAACCTGTTTTCCTTCAACTTCCTGTTTTACTAAAGGAGTCCATCCCTCCCCTAAGGAGAGGGATGGGGCTGTGTTTGGAAGATGGTAACACTCCCGATACCGCCAGATACTAAACCCTCGATGCGAAAGAACATCGCTGGGAAAGGGAGCTCCTTCCGGGAGCATAAGGAATCCTCCACAATCACAACGCCAACGGGGTTCTAAAACCGAGAAGGTTTTTCCGCAGGTATAGCAGGAATACATACGATTATCGTTTTACTGCGTTAAGGCCTCCAGCGATTTTTAATATGTTTCGTTCAAACGTAACCTGTAACGTGCCCTGCCACTGGAAAAAGGCATCGTCCACCCCATTGTCATCGGTTATAGCACCGGTTCGGACAGGCACGCCCGGCCGAATTTCTTTGCCTCCTGCGATAGAAGCATTCCATACCCTAGCCCAATCTACCCGTGCAGCGGTTCCGTCAGAAGAAAAATCAGAAGAAAGAACCTGAGGATTCTGCCCTTGAATAAAACCAATGGTTCTTCGAACGAAGTTCCCTTTGGGGAAAGTGAGAAGGCCCTGGGTATCGGTTTCAATTTTGTAGGCAGTTCCCCGGTGTACGTATTGAATGGTAATTACCCCACTAGGGGCTCGATTTACCGTAACGTTATCTTCCCTTCTAAGATCGTCTGGGGCTACGGCAAACAGAAAAAGTCCTCGTAAGCCCGTAGGAAACACTTGTTTGCCTTTTACATCGAACAAATAAGGCATAAACATTTTGGTAGATGCTTTTTGAGAAGCTCCCGTACCTGCATCGAAGGTGTCTTTTTCTGCCAACATGTACCGGACAGGCCCCTTAAAGGTAAAATAGTTAGCCCTATCCGGGGCAGCAACATTAAACTGGTAATCGATAGTCAGATCTTGAGCTAGCAGACTAAACCCTAGCAAAGTAAAAAGAACCGAGATAAAGAGCCATTTCCTTAACATAGTATTGGTCCTCCCTAACATTAATATGATTTTTAGTTTAGAAAAATAATAACATACAAAAGCTAGTTGCACAATTCTTTAATTAGAGTATTCTACGAATCTATTATGGCACAGCAAGAAGCACAGAAAATTATTTATTCCATGGTAAGAGTAGGGAAAGTGTACAATCAGAAAACAGTATTAAAAAATATTTCCCTCTCCTATTTCTATGGGGCAAAAATTGGAGTTATTGGGTTGAATGGTTCAGGGAAAAGTACTCTGTTGCGAATTATGGCCGGAATAGAGAAGGATTTTATCGGCGAAACCCTAATAACTCCGGGGTATACCCTTGGGTACCTGGAACAGGAGCCTAGGTTAGATCCAGAGAAAACGGTCCGGGATGTGGTGGAGGAAGGGGTAAAGCCTGTTATAGATTTACTTAAAGAGTTTGAGCGAATTAACGAACGGTTTGCCGAGCCTCTTTCGGATGAGGAAATGCAAAAATTGTTGGAACGTCAAGGTCAGGTGCAGGATGAGTTAGACCGGTTTGGGGCCTGGGATATCGATTCCCGACTGGAAATGGCCATGGATGCTCTTCGTTGTCCTCCTTCTAACATAAAAACAGGAGTACTTTCCGGCGGTGAGAAGCGTCGGGTAGCCTTATGCAGACTGCTCCTTCAAAAACCCGACATTCTTCTTTTAGACGAGCCTACCAATCATCTGGACGCAGAAACCGTAGCCTGGTTAGAGCATCATTTAAAAGAATATCCAGGCACAGTTATAGCCGTAACCCACGATCGGTATTTTCTAGATAACGTAGCAGAATGGATATTAGAATTAGATAGAGGAGAGGGAATCCCCTGGAAAGGGAACTATTCTTCCTGGCTAGAACAAAAACAAATGCGTTTGCAGCAGGAAGAAAAACGCATTACAGAGCGGCAAAAAACTCTAGAACGGGAGTTAGAGTGGATTCGGATGAGCCCGAGGGGCCGTCATGCAAAACCCAAAGCCCGGATCAGTGCGTATGAAAACCTACTAAGCGAGGAAACAACCAAAAGAGAGAAAGAGTTAGAAATTTACATCCCCCCAGGGCCTCGTCTGGGTGATCTGGTTATAGAAGCGAAAGATGTAAGGAAAGGGTACGGAGATTTGATTTTATTCGAGGGAATGACGTTTCAGATACCCCCCGGAGCCATCGTAGGTATTATTGGTCCCAATGGTGCAGGAAAGACAACTTTGTTTAAATTAATTACCGGCCAGGAAAAGCCCGATGAGGGAACCCTCCGAATAGGAGATACAGTAAAGCTTACCTATGTGGACCAGCTAAGAGAACGGTTAGATCCAAACAAAACCCTCTGGGAGCTAATATCCGGAGGCCAGGAAACAATCAAACTCGGAAGACGGGAAGTAAACTCCCGAGCTTATGTTGCTCAATTTAATTTTACAGGTCAGGATCAGGGAAAGAAAGTAGGGGAACTTTCCGGGGGGGAACGTAACCGAGTGCATCTTGCCCTTATGTTTAAAGAGGGAGCTAATGTGCTTCTTTTAGATGAACCCACCAATGACCTTGATGTAAATACCTTACGAGCACTTGAGGAAGGACTATTAAATTTTGCCGGCTGTGTGCTAGTGATAAGCCATGATCGGTGGTTTCTAGATAGAATTGCCACTCATATCCTTGCCTTTGAAGGCGACAGTAAGGTGTATTGGTTTGTGGGTAACTTCACTGAATACGAAGAAGACAAACGAAAACGGCTAGGAGAAGCAGCCTTGGCACCCCATCGTGTCAAATACCGTCGGCTAACCCGCTAAAGGGTTGCCGGCAGGATAGAAAAATTGTTAATTTATTTATTGGAAGGACTTTACCCATGATACAAGCGTTAGAAAACGATCCAAAGCTTTGCTTAAGGGCCTAGGAGGCTACCGCCCTCCTGGGCCGTTTGGGACGGAACAGGAGGCGGGTATGAAGGCGCTTGTTCATTTAAAAGATCCTCTTTTGCTTGGAGGATTTATTTCTAATCTGTTTAACGGATTTCTAAATCCTTTGTACATTTCAGCCATATTAGGGAAAGTGGAACCTCGATGGATATCTGTCGGTTCTTTTGTTGCAGGGGCTTTCCCTGCCTTTTTGGGAATCCTTTTAGAGAATGCCTTGGTATTTAACTTCCTCTTCCGATTTCTGCCCCTTTTAATGGCAGGAGAAATTATCCTTACTGCTTTATTAATCTATGTCTCCCATGGGGATGTGTTGATTCTTTATCTTTCCGGTATGTTTGTTTTTGGAATTTTCAGTACTTCTATTGTCTATCTGATTCAAAAGGTAAAAGAGGTCCGCTTTAAAAACAATAGGGCAAGCTGGGATCGAAGAATTGCCTCAGCAGATGCGCTTGGATACTTACTAGGTTCATTAATGGTGGTATTTGCAGAAGTGGAAGGGAATGACCCGGTATTAGTGTCGCTCGCTACGCTTTTGCAAACTATTCTTGTGTATACTTTTTTTCTACGTTCCTATTGGATGGTAAGAAAAGTATAGATTGCCAGGTTAGCAGAATCGAAGTACAGTATCCCTCTGCGATACCCGATCTTTGAAGGGTGTAGGCCAATGATTAAGGCTTTAAAGAATCGATGGATAGACCTTGCTTTCTTAGACTCTGCCTGGTATGTACGGGAATGGGACAGTGTCGCTCCTCTTCTCCAGGCGGAAATAGAGGGAAAGCGAAACTATAACCTTCTCCTTTTAGTTCATAAAAATTCTCTCCTTTACCGGCTGACTGACTTCCCACCCATTACCCTGCTTTTACGGCAGCAACAGAAAGATATGGCGGGATACTATGCACCGCTAGGATTTTTAGAAAAGCACAATGTATCACCGGTGCAGAAATTGCACTATCTGGAAACTTACGATAGTATTCTGAAAGGTGTTGCTTACGGTAAGGGCGAAGAGGTTGGGTGCATTCCCGAATATGTATGGAACCAGCAGCTAAACAACCGGATTTTGGAATTTGTACGTATAGTAGAGGTACTTCCTGCTGTGCCAACGCCGGTATTGGTTAGCCGCAGGGGAGAGGAGGCCAAATATACTTCCCTCAAAAAGGCTTTAGTATCTCTACCTGGTTCGGTGGAGGGGATTAGAATCTTTGAACAGACAATGTACTCAGGATTTACTGAAGAAATGAAAGAACGAGCCGGAGTGATGGTACGCACCCTAGCAGAGTTGTCTAAAGAACCTCTCTTATCCTTCCAGATCGGTCGAATTGATCATCAGGTGCAGTCTCTTCGTATGGAGAAGGATGTGGTTTGGGCAAGAGTGGTGGATCGTAACTTCCGGGTGCTTTCAGATACGAGGGAAGAGGAGGAAGGCTGGGTTCTCACCGATCCGATCCCTGAGAGTTTAGAGCTGGATATTCAGGGAATGCTACTGTATGCAAGATCTCCTATTGTAATTATGGGTTCTCCAGAAGGGTGGGCTGAAATTGTATTTGCTTTGAAGACTTTGCAAGAAAAAATTGCCCAGAATCGAAAGATCTTTTTAGCCATTTTAGGTTTCAGCTACTTATGGGAACGTTAATATTTCTAGTGCTGAGAATCCAGGTATTGAACCCTTTAGGCAAGGTATTAAAACAAATTTCCGAGCTTTCTTCAGAACCGGAAAACGCGTATATTGAAGTTCCTTCCCATGCCTCTCCCGAGATTGTAGCCATGGTAGAACTCGTACAAAACATGCGGGAAAGGCTGTTATCCTTTCAGCAACAAGCAATTTCTGAAGCCCGGTTTTCTGTTATGGGTAAATTAGCTACTCAAATGGCCCATGAAATTCGTAACCCTTTAGAGGCGATTTCCGGAGCGGTAGAGCTGATTGCCTCTGAGGTAAGCCCTAGCGCTCTCGCAAAGGGACACTTGGGTATTATTAAAGAGGAGATTGGTATTTTAAATGACTACCTGAAGGAGGTATTAAATATAACGAAACCTGAGCTAGGACAGCCGGTACTAACAGATCTCCTTCCTCTATTGCAAGAAACCTCTCTTTTAGTCCAGCCGGTAGCTAGAAAACGAAATGTATCGATAGAGTTCTCTCTTCCTTCCGGATCTTCCCCGGCTGAATTCTATGTGTCTTTAGTCGACCGTTCCCAAATTAAACGCGTTTTTCTCAATCTTTTGTTAAACGCTTTAGAAGCTTCGTACCCCGGGAGCAAGGTGTACGTGCGGGTTAGTAGACTAAATTCCCAAGTTTGTGTCGAGGTAGAGGATTCAGGTTGCGGGATTCCCAAAGAGGTTCTTCCTAAGGTATTTGATCCGTACGTTACCGCTAAAGCCGAGGGTACAGGTTTGGGGCTTGCCCTTAGTAAAAGGATTGTGGAAGGGTACGGTGGCACTATTGGTATCTTCTCAAAAGAAGGAGAAGGAACAAAAGTTAGGTTTCATTTACCTCAAAGGGAAGTATAGATGGCAAGGATTTTACTTGTAGATGATAAACCCAACATACTAAAAGTTATGAGCGCCATGCTTCGTAAGGAAGGGTATACGGTTGACACAAGCTCAGATGCAGGTACTGCCCTCTGGTATGGTATGGAACGAAAGCCCGATATTATTATTTCCGATGTTCAGATGCCGGGTTTAAACGGTGTGGAGTTTTTTCATACCCTTCGTAACCGGGGGGTGAATATTCCCTTTATTTTTATAACCGCCTATGGATCTGTGCCAGAGGCAGTATCGGTTATCCGGGAAGGAGCTGTGGATTATTTAACAAAACCCATAGATTATCGGGTGCTTCTGTCCCAGATACGAAGGTTGTTAACTGCTTTTTCAGAACGAAAGAGATTTGAATTATCCGAAGATCGGTATTTAATTGGTTCCTCACCGGTTATGCAGGCTTTATACCGAAGAATCGAAACGGTGGCACCGACTGCGGCAACCGTACTGATCCGGGGAGAAAACGGCACAGGTAAAGAACTCGTTGCTCGGGCAATTCATCAGAAAAGCCGTTTTCGGGGGGGGGGCCGTTTATCCCGGTTAACTGTGCTGAGTTTAATGTTAACTTGTTAGAATCCGAGCTCTATGGTTATGAGGCCGGAGCTTTTACCGGAGCTCTACGCCGGAAGTTAGGCTTTTTCGAAACTGCTCGAGGAGGGACCTTGTTCTTAGACGAAATTTCTGAGATATCGATAGATCTTCAAGTTAAACTACTTCGGGTTCTACAGGAGAAAGCTTTTACCCGGGTAGGCGGTACAGACCTTGTGGCTGTAGAGTTCCGTCTCATTACCGCTACCAATAGATACCTGGAAAATGAGGTTCGTGAGGGGAGATTCCGGCAAGACTTATTTTACCGGTTAGCTGTTGTTCCTCTGTATGTTCCGCCCCTTCGAGAGCGTCTTAAGGATCTTCCTGAGCTTGTGTCACACTTTGTTCAACGGGTTTGTGGTAGAGAGGGGATAGAAGTGCCTGCAATCGATCCCTCTTTTCTAGATACACTAGCTACCCACAATTGGCCGGGGAATGTACGTGAGTTAGAAAACCTTATCGAAAGAGTACTCGTGCTGTATCGGCCAAACAAATTAACTAAAGACATTTTGCTTCAGGAGCTTCCCCTTTTATTTGGAGTTAAGGAGGGGTTGGAAAAGAAGCATAGCCTGCAAACTGATCAAAAAGAACTTTTAAAAGAGGGGGGGTAAGCTTTAGAGGAACGGCAACGGTTAGTAGAAGCTCTACGAATATGCAGAGGAAATAAAACCGAAGCTTCCCGGTATTTAAATGTACCCCGTCGGACTCTCTACTACAAAATACAGCGGTTTCAAATTACAGAAACAGAGTTCCGGAAAAGGAAAGGATAACGTGCACATCTTTGCACATATTTGAGCAGGTTTCTAGGTAAAAGTTGCACATATTTATCTTGAAATCCCTCATTTCTTAGGTTGGAATGCTATTTGCAGATAATGCATATCAAGTCTATTTGAGGAGGGTTTTCATGAAAAAAACAGTTTTAATGGTGGGTCTCCTGCTTGTCTCCCTCTCGTTGGTGTTTGCTGCCAGAGCAAAGGAGAAGCAGGAACAAAGAGTGGTAGTGTACAGCAGTGTAGATGAGGCAAATGCTAAGAAAATTCTGGATGCTTTTACAGCGGACACAGGCATAAAGGTAGCGTTTGTGCATCTGTCCAGTGGTCCTGCCTTAGCGCGGATTTAAGCCGAAATTAATAATCCCCAGGCAGATGTGTGGATGGGTGCACCTAGCGAAAATCATATTGTAGCAAAGGAAGAAGGTCTTACCATGCCCTATAAGGGGGGTGCTTTTGCTTCCTTAGCTCCCCAGTTTAAAGACCCGGATGGATACTGGCGAAGCTTTTACATGAACCCCATGGCTTTTGCGGTGAATACGGAAGTGTTAAAACGAATTAATGCGCCCAAACCTACGAGTTGGGAAGATTTATTAAACCCAGTCTATAAAGGTCAAATTCAAATGCCCAACCCCCAGTCTTCAGGTCCTGCGTACAATATTATAGCTAGCTTGGTTGTAATTGCGGGCGAGGAACGGGCTTTTGAGTACATGAAGCGTTTGAATCCTAATATGCAGACTTACACTTCTTCGGGAACGGGCCCCTCCAAAGCTGTAGCAGTTGGCCAATGTGCCCTAGGTATACAATTTACCCCGGCCTTTTTCGAGTTTATCGAGAATGGATATCCCCTTGAAGTAATTTATCC
>JBDNDI010000058.1:0-10647 GCA_046719195.1 Spirochaetales bacterium
AGCACTGAACAGGAAAAGAAAAATACAAAATACTGCTAGACCTATTCGTTGGCGATTTAGGTTCATTCTAAATAAAAGTATAGCACAAAAGGATCAATAACTCTTAGCAAATATGGCTAGATGTTTGGCTTTTGCCTCGCAGGCGATACAGCTGCCCTTAACTCGCTCTTCATTACCGAAAGGAAGAACTCGGATGGTTGCTTTTGTGTCTTCTTTAATACGGGCTTCACATTCGGGGTTTCCGCACCAGGGGCTTTCTGCAAAACCCCCATCCTCGGCAAAGAAAGATTTAAAATCCTCGTACGCTTCGATGAATCGGGTGTGGGAAGTGCGGAACTCGAGAGCTCGCTGGAAAAGGTCCCTCTGCATCTGGTCTAGTAGGTCTTGAATCCGTTCTTGTATCCGGGATAGGGGCACATAACTCTTCTCACCTGTGTCCCGGCGTACCAATACAACCTGGTTCTTTTCCATGTCTTTAGGCCCCACCTCTACCCGCAGGGGCACCCCTCGGAGTTCCCATTCTGCAAACTTATAACCGGGGGAAAAAGAATCATCGGGATCATATTCAACGGTAAATTTTTCTTTTAAAGATCGAACTAACTGATCCGAGTACTCTAGTACTGCTCCCTTGTTGGCAGTTTTGTAAATAGGAATAACCACCAGTTGAGTGGGTGCAATTTTTGGAGGTAACACAAGCCCTTTATCGTCCGAGTGGGCCATAATAAGGGCACCGATAAGCCGGGTAGAGACCCCCCAGGAGGTAGCATACACATACGAAAGGTTACCGTTCTTGTCCTGGAAGGTCACATCAAAAGCTTTGGCAAAATTCTGCCCTAGGTTGTGGGAAGTACCTGCTTGCAGGGCTTTTCGATCCTGCATCATGGCTTCTATAGCATAGGTAGCTACGGCTCCGGCAAATTTCTCTGATTCAGATTTTTGCCCGGTAAGAACGGGTAAAGCTAGATACTCTTCGGCAAAGGTCCGGTACACTTCTAACATCCTTAAAGTTTCTTCCTGTGCCTCCTCTGCTGTGGCGTGGGCGGTATGTCCTTCTTGCCAGAGAAATTCTGTAGTTCTCAGGAATAGCCGGGTACGCTTTTCCCAGCGCAGGACGTTTGCCCACTGATTAATTAATAGGGGGAGATCCCGATAGGATTGGATCCATTTCTTATACATGCTCCAGATGATAGTTTCGGAAGTAGGACGTATAACTAGAGGTTCTTCTAAGGCCTCTCCTCCGCCGTGGGTTACCACCGCTAGCTCTGGGGCAAATCCCTCCACATGCTCAGCTTCTTTTCGGATAAAACTCTCCGGAATAAGCAGGGGAAAGTAGGCGTTCTGATGCCCTGTAGCTTTAAACATCCCGTCTAGAACCGATTGTATCCGTTCCCATAACGCATATCCTCGGGGACGGATAACCATGCAACCCTTTACCGGACTGTAGTCGGCTAATTTTGCCTGGATAATGATATCCACATACCAGTCTGAATAATTTACCTCTCGGGGTGTAATGCGATCTGCCATGTTTCCTCGAATATGTAGGTGTGTGGAGGAGATTGTAGAATATTTATTGGTTCTTGGTCAAGGAAAGAGTTTTGCCGTTTCTACCATGTAGCGGATGGACGGCCCCTCTTTACGGTAATGAAGGGTTTCTATTACAAATACTACATGTTGTTCATCGGGAGAAACTAAAATCTGACGAATCCGGTAGTCTTGAATGCCTTGTCGGAAAAAGTCTTTCAGACCTATTTGGTATTGTTTTTTCTGGCCGGTTTTAAGGGTAACAGAAACCTCTAAATAAAAAGCAGATTGAACAGATTCGCCACTACCGCGAATTTGTTTTATCATTTTTACTCCATAGGTATGGGAGGTAATAAAATCGCGAAACTCCAATACATCTTTTGGAGGTTCCCCATTCATTAGAATATAGATAATACGGCCCTGCCTTAAATGGTTAATTTCGTATCGCTTTGTGAGCGGACCGGTTTCCTCTAAAAGGGTGTACAAGGCTCCTGCAGTGTCTATACCCGGGCTAAGGGTGCCGGTATAGGTTCGTTTAAGGACACCATTGGGGACAAACCGGTTCTGTTTTACCTCTACAGTATAGACTTCGGCAAAAAAGTTCTTTTCGTCCGTATCCCACCCATGAAAGCCAAACATAAAGTAATCGGATTTCGGAGAAAATCCTAAATTCACGAAGGTGGCTACATCTCCCCCAAAGGCAGGTAGGGAAACAACGATACAGAAAAGAAGGGCACCAATAAATGGGCGAATTTTCATAAATATTCCTCTCCTCTATCTATGAGTATCGATAAGAGAAAAGATTTCTCAAGGATTTTTTTTCTGCTAGATTTACCCACTTCTACTTAGGAGATATATTACTGTATCTATGAAGTTGGCAGTTAAAAAGGTATCCCTATCTCTAGGAGCAGGTATTAGTTTTTTTCTTTTTGTAATCTATTTGGCGGGTTTGGGTTTGGGATTAGGGAGCGATCAGAAAAGCCTTCTTACAAACCATGTGTGGACAATAGTGCTAACAGGAGGTACGGCCTCTTTCTCTATGTTTGGCGGGGTAGGATTCCGAAGGCTATTCCGAAGGATTTCCTCCCTTGAAATTTACTTTTTTTTAATTTTTCTCATTTCTCTTTCCTTCGATAGCTTACGAGTTCTCAATTGGGTATTTTTTCTCCGAGGGATTTCCCCGTATTTTGGGGAAATGGTCACAAGAGCCGTGTACTTTGGGTATTTTTTAGGGCTATTCTGCCTGTTTACGAGTAGTATTTTTTCTGCAGAAATCTCCTATCAAAAAACAGGAAGTATCTTAAGCGCTCTAGGGTTTTTTTCTTTGGCCCTTTCGTACTCTATGCCTGTGGATATTACCTTACTAAATCCTAACCTTTTGTATCGGGTAGGGGGAGAAGAGTATTTACTTCTAGTGAGAATCGGTTTAATGAGCCTAACCCTTTTAAGTTTTCTCCGCACAGCCCTCATTGCTCGTTCCCGCGAAGAATGGGCTCTTTGCCTTGCTGTAGGGGCAATATTAATCGGCAGAGAGATAGTGTTTTTCCGTTCTGATTCTTTTTTAGGTATGTGTGGATTTGTTCTACTAATTGCCGGATCCATATATTTTAGTCGTAAAAGCTATTTAAAGCATCTTTGGATTTAAGAAACCCGAAATTCCAAACGGATACCGTAAAATATGTTCCACACTCTTAAGGAATGGAGGCCGAGGGTAAAATTGTAGTACCCTTTTTCCGCCTGTGTTGCTGGGTTGTGGTAGGTTTCGGTTTTTAGGATGAGTTCCTTTCTCACAAAGCTTGTTTTTTAGATGCTTCGCTTCCCCTTCCCAGCTGTTCCCTTTTTAACTGGTCCTGGCTAAGGGGTGGGGATTCCGGTAGAGTGAGGAAATTCTCTTGCCTTAGTTAAGAAATAGACTAGCCATGAACCCGCTACCCATAGGAAGGATAATATTATCTAGGTCCTTTATGGGTACTGCTTCTAGCAAGGTAGCAACTGCTGCAACAGAAAACGCGGGTAAGGTTGTTCCAGTAATTCGATAGGTAAGGATGAAAACCAACAAAAAACAGGCAAAGCTACCTTCGAGAGTTTTGCTTTTTGTAAAAGGGAAGGAATTCTGACCGAATAGTTTTCCCACTAGGCTAGAGATGCTGTCGCCAAAGGCAAGAGCATAGATGGCAATCACAGAAGCGGGGGCAGGATACAACAGTAAGGATACCATAGCCCCTATTCCCAACGTAATGGGTCCTAGTATAAACCCGTATTTGTCAGCTTCGCGAGCAGCTGCCTGGGTTAGCCGGGTAACCACAGGGATAAACTTTCCTTGTAGACGGCTATACTCCGCGTAGCTATAAAAAAGTACCCCTGAAGCAAGAAGAAAGAGAGTAGTTTCTTTACCCACTAGGGACACAAGAAGGGGTACCAATGCAATGAGCATGTGAATGGATTTACGAAGAAGTTCAGTTTTTAATTCGTTGGTTAAAACTTTTTGTTTTACATATACAACTTGAGCAGGGCTAAGCAGTTCCATTTTTTAGTTTCCTTTTGTAATAGTTGTAATGGCATCCTTTGCGTTAGATTACGAAACAACGATACAATATTATATGCAAGAAATGTGCCAGATGTACATTTGGGGGATTTAAAGATATTTCTTGAGAATACAATTAGTTAAAAGTAGAGAATTTGGCTACATAAGAGGGTTTGATAAAAGTGTATTCAAAAGTATACAGAAGCCTTCTGAATTTGCTATACCCTTTACGCGTCTCCTAAACAGGTTCCAATGCTGCGGGCGGTATGAATCAAGGGGTGATCGAGAGGCACCTGTTTTAGCCTGCCTGCTACTTCTTCCAGAGGCCTGCTTATTATACGGGAACCTTCTAAAGCAACCATTTTGCCATAGTCCCCTTCTGCCATCATATCGGCTGCGGTAGTGCCAAACAAGGTGGCGAGGGTTCGATCATAGGGGGAAGGAGTTCCCCCTCTTTGCAAATAACCTAATACCGTTAAACGGGTTTCCATCCCGGATACCCGAGCAATCTCTTCGGCTACCGCATGTCCCCGGGAAAAATATGGATTTGTTTTGGGTTTGCTTTTGGGATCCGAGGCTTCTTCCTGTGAAATGGCCCCCTCAGCTACTACTACAATTGAGAACTGTTTACCGCTTCGGGCACGTTTTAACAAATGACGGCAAATAGCATCGATGCTGTAGGGTATTTCGGGAATAAGAATTACATCTCCCCCTCCGCCTACCCCTGCATACAAGGATAGCCATCCAGCTTTATGTCCCATCAGTTCGATTACCATGACCCGGTTGTGGGAATGGGCGGTGGAGTGCAAACGATCGATGGCCTCAGTTGCGATATCCACCGCACTATGGAACCCGAAGGTAATATCCGTGCCCCAAATGTCGTTATCGATAGTTTTGGGTAGTCCAATAATATTTAACCCTTCTTGCTTTAACAGGTTGGCGGTTTTTTGGGTACCGTTACCTCCTAGTACCACTAAGCAATCTAAGTTTAGCCGGTGGTAATTTTCAATAATAGCTTCGGGTTTTTGTCTACCCAGAGAAGAATCTTTTAAAGATTTTTTTCCTAGCTTAAAAGGTTTCTCTCGCGAAGTACCTAAAATTGTACCACCCTGAGTAAGAATACCGCTAAAATCTTCGGGTTTTAAAAGGCGGGCATTCCCTGCAATGAGTCCCCTATACCCTTCGGATATACCGATAATAGTCATATTGTAGGTAAAATGGGCAGCCTTAGCCACACCCCGAATAGCAGCATTTAGCCCTGGGCAATCCCCACCAGAGGTTAGTATTCCAAAGGTACGGGTCTTTGATTTTTCCATACAAATCTTTTAATTTTCCTCATGATCTGGATATTTGGAAGCAATGGCTTTTATGTTGGGAAGTACTTCAAAAAATATTTCCACAAGTTCAGGGTCGAACTTTGTACCTGCGAGTTTACGCATTTCTTCATATACATTTTCTTCGGACCAGGCTTCTTTGTACACCCTTCGGGAAACAAGAGCATCGTACACATCTGCAATGGATACGATTCTACCGAATAGGGGAATTTCTTCTCCCTTTAATCCTTGAGGTTTATCTTTAATATTTTTCAGTTGTTCTGGGTCGGCTGTGTTAATGTCTATCTTGCCCGGATACCCGCTTCCGTCCCAGTTTTCATGGTGGGTAAGGGCGACGAGTTGAGCTAATTCGTCAAACTCTGACTGTTTGTCAATAAATAGCCTTGCACCCATGTACGTGTGGGACTTCATTATTTCGTACTCGTCGTTAGTGAAACGGGCAGGTTTTTTTAAGATGATATCGGAAATAGCCACTTTACCCACATCGTGCAACATTGCTGCCATGCGGAGATTGTCCCGGGTTTTTTCGATTTCCCTCTCCGGAATATTGTGTTTTCTTGCCCACCGTTCATAGATTTCCACCGCATACCCGGCAACCCGGTTTACATGAGGGCCGGTTTCTTTTGGATCCCGAAGCTCAGCCATACGGATCATTCGAAGCAAGATAGCGCGGGTCATCTGAGCACGCTGCAGGGCTGTAGAAACATTGGTGGAAAAGTGCAAGACCAGCATTTCATCCTCTTCGGTAAAGGGAACTACCCTGCCTTCAGGATCCTTAGCATTAATCATCTGCAGGACTCCGAGGATTTCTCCCAAATTGGTTCGAATGGGAACGGTTAAATTGCTTACCGTACGATAACCGGAGATGCGATCGTAGGAAGGGTCGAAACTGTAGGGTGCGTTGGAGGGAATCTGGTACACATCGCTTATATTTACTACCTTCCCGGTGCTGGCAACATAACCGGATATAGTTTTGGGATTTATCTTTACCTTGAACACCTTGTAAATAAGTTTTTGGCCAGGGGGTAGGGTCTTCTGAATAGTATCGTTCTGGGCATACTGGATTACTAGATGATCCCCCTCTTTGATATAGATGGAACCTGCATCTGCATTTACAACTTTGCGGGCTTCGTATAAAATGCGTTCTAATAAAATATCCAGGTCGTGTATTTTGTGGAGTTCGGTATCTAATTCGATAATCTGTTTTAATTTCTCCGGGTCGGTTTGCCGCATGGTGTCTTCCATCATAGGAGAGTAAAACTGTACATGTCAAGTTTTCTTTTCTTGCCATACTCTACAGGACAACAGACCATTCGTGTTCCTAAAGCCTTTATACAGTATGTATCGGCATGTTTGCTTGTCTTTCCTTTATTTTTTTGGCCTAGGATTACCCGCATTGAGACTCTAGACCCGAATACCCTAATGTATTTGGCAGTGTGGCTCAGTTACCTTTTGTATGCAGGGTATTGCCTAGGTAGGTACCTTGTGCGGTGTACTAGGTATGGTAAAGGGCATGGGTGGGGTAAGGGTCAGGAGCAGGGTAAGGAGTACGGTAGGGGTCAGGCAAACGAGCAGGGTAAGGGGCAGGACACAGCGGAGAAAGCATGGTTAAAGTGCGAACCTAACGTGATTGAGTCCACAAAGGAAAGAGAGGGTGAGCCTGCTTCAGAGCCACGTTTTACCTCCACAAACTTAACTCCGCTTGACTGGAGTGTCTTTGAAGAGGCCTTGATAGCCCTTGCGGGCATAGGGTTTCTCTTCAGTTATATCTTTGCGGCGAATGCAAATCTGGATTATGTCCAATGGTTCATACAGAGCGGGGGAAATCTTAAACTCTCTCCGGATAGCGGTAAAGAACGATTAGTTGTGTTTCTTAGGTATGCACCTCTATTGGTCATAAGCTTAGTAAGATATGGAATAAGCCTAAGGCAGGGGATAAGCACCTGGCGATTAGGGAAGGTAATATTTTCCTCCCTGCTTACTGCCTTGGCCTTTCCCTCTTTTTTAATCCTTAAAGGTATGGGACTATTAGCCTGGATTAGCCTTGTGCCTCTTTGCACAGTTTTATTCCAATCTGGTAGAAGGGGGATAGTATTCTACGGAACTGTGTATGGTGTGTTTGCCTCTACCCTTGTAAACTTTTGGCTAGGCACCTTTAGCCTTGTAAGCCTTCAGGTGGTAATGCTGATTCAAGGGGGATTTTATTTTTTCTTTTTTATGGCGATTGCTCCTTTATTCGAAAGGGTAGCTAAGCCCTATCGTTTTATTCTTTTTCCTACCCTCTTTACCTGTTTTGAGTACCTTCGCTCTAGTGGATTTTTAGGGTATCCCTGGGGGCTCTGGGGGGCTAGCCAGTATGCCTTCCCCGCCATACTCCAAATAGCTTCAGTAACAGGAGTCTGGGGAGTGAGCTTTGCGGTACTTATTGTAAATGCTACTATAGCGGAATTATTTTTAGGAGCGGAGCCGTTTTTTGATGAACGGAGGGAGGCCGGAGAGCTAGGTACTGGCAAAGTATTTTCGCCGTGGACCTTGAGGGATAATACAAGTATTCAGAGATGGTTGAGCGATAAGGTGTATATCCCTAATACAGAGAAGGTGCGGGCTTTTCTTTTCACAGCTTTTGTTTTTCTTTTCTTTGTGTTATTTGGGTTAAAAGAACTAAACAGTCCTGCTGCCCGGGTTTTTTCGCCTTCCGTTTCAATTCAGGATTTCCCCACCTCTTCGAATAATTCCTTAAAATCCGTAACCTTGGCTTTGGTCCAGCAAAATACCGACCCTCGGAAAGACCAGTACCAGAAAACGTTTGAGATTTTACGTTCCTTAACTGACGCCGCTTTAAAAGAAAACACCCCAATAGATTTGGTTGTCTGGTCTGAGACAGCTTTTGTTCCGAATATTCGAAGGTGGAGTCAGGAAGACCCCCAAAAGTACGAGCTAGCCCGATTAGTACAGGAGTTATTAACCTATCAGAAAAGCATGGGGACCTATTTAGTAACAGGAAATGATGACTATGAGGTAATTTCCTATGGCAAAGCAGTAGAGGAGAGGAAAAACTATAATGCCGCTGTATTTTTTGATTCGAAGGGAGCTATTACCGATGTTTACCATAAAAACAAACTGGTTCCTTTTACCGAATATTTTCCCTATGAGAAGGAATTTCCTTGGATTTATCAAGCTTTGTTGGCCTTTGATGTGCATTTTTGGGAACCGGGGACCAAACTAACGGTGTTCCAACACCCTAAGTTTCGCTTTGCCACTCCGATTTGTTTTGAGGATGTGTTTCCCTATTTGGTAAGGGACTTTGTATTAAGAGGTACAGAGATAATTGTAAATTTGTCCAACGATTACTGGTCTTTAACTCCAGTAGAAGGAATGCAACATGGCACCCATGCCCTACTACGGGCAGTGGAAAACCGGAGACCTTTACTCCGCGCAACTGCATCAGGTCTTACGCTCTATGCGGATCCTTATGGTAGAATACACGCTACCTTACCCCAGTATAAGGAGGGAGTGTTGGTAGGGGAAGTCCCTCTGTTGGAGAGATGGGAACAGACCCTCTACACTCGTTGGGGTGACTGGTTTCCTCTGTTTTGTGGATTGGTCGCTGTATTGCTCATGATGCTTTCCCTAAAAGACAAAGGTCGAGTCGCGCCTTCACCAGGAAGGGGGGAGGCCTGAGCTAACCGGGCGTTCATAATTAACATTTGCAAGCGGTTTTCTATATTGGCAAAGCTCGTATCCGGGTCATAATCTAGGGGTAAGACCTGAATATCCGGGTATTCTTCTTTTAACCGCTTAATGACTCCCCGACCGCAAATATGGTTAGGCAGACAGCCAAAAGGCTGGAGTACTACAAAACATTTTACCCCTTTTGAAGCATAGTGCAGAATCTCGCCGGGAATGAGCCAACCTTCTCCAGAGGTAAAGGTGTGATGCATAATAGAATCGGTTTTCTCGGCAATAGCAGGTAGCCGAGTAGAGGGCTGGTACAAGGGATGTTGGGCGGCGATACGCTCCAAGGTGTTTAACGCATAGTCGAAGAGTTTATCTGTAACATGGGTTGCTATTCCTTCTAAAAAGGGATAGCGGACATGAAAGTCCCGCATCTCGCTGATTTTTCTCAGATAATCCCTACGGAATACATCCGCCATCCGGGGTAGGATTACCTCCATACCGTGTTTCTCTAAGTACTCTTCTACGTAAAAGTTTGACCCAGGGTGATAGTTGAGTAAATATTCTCCAATTATGAATACCCTAGGTAAGGGTTGGGAACGATCGTAAGGAATCCGGCTAAAGGTCTGGATACCCTGCTTAAACGCTTTAATAGCCTTGCTTATGCTCTGTTCCAAACCTTTGGCTACGGCTTCGATACTCTCGGCAAATACGGTGTCGGTTTCTCCTTTGTTTTTCTCATAGGGTCGAATTTTGCGCCGTAGTTCTTCTAGAATATCCATCATAACCAAACCCCAGAGCATGGACAGTTCGAAGCCTGTATCTAGTTTGAACTTAGGATGCATGTTTCTCGTGTCGATTTTGTCAGTGGTGATAATGGGAACACAGGAATATCCGGCTTCATCTAGCGCTTTACGGGCTAAAGCCGCATAGTGGGCAAGGCGACAATCGCATTGATATTTGGCTAACCCTACCACCACCTGTTCAGGATCAAATAAGCCACTTTGCAAAGCTGCTAAAGCCTCTCCGATGTTCATTTGAGCCGGGAAACAGATATCGTTATGCACAAATTGCTTGCCTAATCGAATAGCTTCTTTTCCTCCTAGAGGAAGAGGCTCGACTTTAAACCCTTGCTTACGAATAGCCGCAGTAGCAATACGACAGAAAGCTTTTGAAACATTAGGGACCAGGATAGTTTTAAAAGGCCATTGATCGGGAGTGAATTTTACCGGATAGGGATCCCCCAGGCTTTTAGGAGCAAGCATCTTTGCCGGATCTTTTGCCTGAACCTTTCGACGGGTTTTTATAGTTTCAATAAAGGACTTTACTCGAAGGGATAGGGGGCCAACGGCATCTCCTTCGTCGAGTTTTAAGACTAAAGGATCTTTAGAGGATATTTCCCTCATGAGTCTCTGTATTTCATCGGTAAGGATCGCATCGTGGCCGCAACCAAAGCTTACAATCTGTACATATTCTAAAGCAGGATCCTCCGCTGCGCGTATAGCTCCGGCCAACATACGGGCATGGAAATTATTGGTAATTTCCACCCGAACCCGGGACAGGTCGGATTCAAGTAAGCCAGGCACTGCATCT
>JBDNDI010000059.1:0-10435 GCA_046719195.1 Spirochaetales bacterium
AAAGCCGTTAAAGTTCACCGAAGAGTAACTCTGTGTATAAGCCCCAGTGGTAAATATATATACCCTATCCCCGACTGTAGCTGTCTGAGGGAGGGAATAACGATGCTGTTCATATAGAATGTCTATGCTGTCACAGGTTGGGCCAGCTAAAATTACCTCTTCTGCATAACCTTTCTTAGGGCAGTATATCGGATACTTTATAGCTTCTCCTAGAGTTTCAATTAAGCCATTGAACACCCCAATATCTAGGTACACCCACCTGTAAAGATCATTTTTTGCTTTTTTCGAAATTAGAATGATTTCAGATACTATTACGCCTGCATCTCCCACTAGAGCCCGTCCTGGTTCGATCCAGATTTCCGGCATATCCTCTCCAAAATCCTCTTCCAGGAAACGTTGGATTTCACTAGCATAGATGTGAAGGGGTAGGGTAGGTTCTAGATAGTTTGCGGGTAAGCCGCCCCCTAAATTGATCATTTGAAGTTTAATTCCTTGGGAGGCTACAGATTCGAACAAATACCTGCATTTGGATATTGCGTCATCCCATTGACCGATATCTCGTTGCTGAGATCCTACATGAAACGATAACCCGTACGGCTTGACTCCCAAATCCCGGGCTTTTAGAATCATAGAATAAATTAAATCTGTATGCGCTCCAAATTTCCTGGAAAGAGGCCAGTCCGAACCTAGACCTTCCGTGTAAGTGCGGAAAAAGATCCGGGCTCCCGGCGCTGCTTTTGCTATTTTTTCTAAGTCTTCAGGTGAGTCGGTAACAAAAATATCTACCCCCTTTTGGAAGGCATAAGCTATTTCCCTTTCCTTTTTAATCGTATTTCCAAAACTAATTTTATTCGGGGAAATCCCTAAACTTAGTAATTGGTCCAGTTCAAAACAAGAGGCAATATCAAAATTGGAACCGAGGTCGTTAAGGAATAGAATTACCTCTTTCATAGGATTTGCTTTTACCGAGTAATAGATCTTTGCAAAGGGGAGAAACTGTTTAATTTCTTGGTACCGCTTTTCTACGATGGTAAGGTCTATTACCAGTAAGGGAGTTTGCTTGTTTTGGCTAAATTGAACGATTTTTTCAAATCGCTGCTTAGGCATAAACCGACCTAAATTAAAAGCATACTGCTTTTTCTTTTCTGCAATACTAGATGTCATACCTTTTCCTACTCTTGTAAAAAATGTGGGAGTATTCTACAGTAAGGTGTCCTTACATACAATAGCCATGGGGAGGTTTCTGTGATAACGCTACCTGTATATCGTACCAATACTCTCTATACCATTCAGCCCTCGAAAATAATTGCTTTGGGGCTCAACTATCGAGAACATGTAAAGGAAAGTGTAAGTGCGCAGTTTACACAAGTCCCGTTGGAGGAGCCAAAAGAACCTGTTCTTTTCCCTAAAACCCCTAATTGTTTGATAGGTCCGGGTGAAACTATCCTTATTCCTGCCATTCTTTCTACGTACTCCTTTGATCCGCCCCGTACCGATTATGAAGCGGAGTTAGCTTTTATTATTAAAGAGACCTGTAAACATGTACCGGAAGAAAAAGCCTACGATTATATCTATGGCTTTACGTGCATGAACGATGTGAGTCAACGGAATATCCAGGTATCAGACAAATCCGGATGGTTTAGGGGTAAATCCTTTGATACTTTTGGACCTATAGGCCCTCAAATTGTGCTTGTTAAGGATATTGGGGATCCCCAAAATCTCCACATTGAAGGTCGATTAAATGGAAAAGTAGTCCAGAAAGGAAACACCAAAGATATGATTTTTTCCATTCCCAAGATACTTTCTTTTATTTCCCGAAATATGACTCTCTATGCGGGGGATATTATTATGACCGGGACTCCGCAAGGAGTAGGGCCCATCCAACCGGGCGACGTGGTAGAAGTAGAAATTGAAAAAATTGGGGTCCTCCGTAACCCTGTTGCTCTAGAAAAAGTGTAAAAATAATTCCTATTTCAGTACTTTTGGGCTGAAATTCCATGCGGTGTGTAATTGTAGTTATTGATAGTTTGGGCATGGGTGCCATGAAAGATGCGCCAAAGTATGGCGATGAAGGAGCTAACACTATCCTTCATATTTGTGAGTCTTTTCCGGAACCCAAGTGGCCGGTGCTTCGTAAGCTCGGCTTAGGAAACTCTGCTGCTTTACTAGGCCCAATTCTTCCTGGCTGTGAGCCAGTGGAAGTACCCCAAGCGTCTTTTGGGGTAATGGAAGAAAAATCACCCGGAAAAGATACCACCACAGGGCACTGGGAATTAGCGGGGATTGTGCTAGAGAAGCCTTTTTATACTTTTCCACCCTCCTATCCTTCGTTTCCGGAAGATTTTGTTCGAGCCTTTGAGCAGGAGACAGGAAGAAAGCTCTTAGGAAACAAAGCTGCTTCGGGAACAGAGATTATTCAGGAATTAGGCGAGGAACACCTGCGAACAGGAAGTCTAATTTGTTATACCTCCGCGGATTCGGTATTTCAGATTGCGGCACATGAAGAAGTTGTACCTTTAGAAGAACTGTATCGTATCTGTAAGATCGCTCGAAGATTATGCGATCCGTTACGGGTCGCAAGGGTAATTGCCCGTCCCTTTAGGGGTGTGGCCGGGTCTTTTATCCGTACCCAAAATAGAAAAGACTTCAGCTTACCTTTACCGAGCCCTTCACTCTTAGAGGTATTGCAAAGGGAGGGAATTCGAACCATAGGCGTGGGAAAGATCGGAAATATTTTTAACGAAACCGGGATAGACGAAAACTATCCCGATAAAGGCAATACAGCGTGTTTAGATCGAACGCTAACCCTGCTAAAACGCAAAGCAGGTACTCCTAGAGAGTTGATCTTTGTAAATCTAGTGGACACAGACATGGTCTATGGGCATCGGAGGGATGTGGGAGGGTATTACAAAGCAATTCAACAGATTGACTCAGTAGTAGGCCAATGGCTAGAATTTGTTTCCCCGGAAGATTGTCTGATTCTTACCGCAGATCATGGATGTGATCCTACCTTTCGGGGTACGGACCACACCCGGGAACATGTACCTCTTTTAGTGTATCAACCTAAAAATCCAGGTATAGGTTTAGGAGTGCGCAAAACCTTTGCCGATGTAGCGGCTTTTGCCTGTAATTTTTTCGGGTTTCCCAATCCTTTTCCCGGCCAGTCTTGGCTTTAAACCCTTCTACTAATAAGCAGGCACCGTTCAGGAGGAGGAAATAGGTATGGCTTTAAGGAAAAAGGCAAAAAAACTATTAGCGAGTGTAGAAGCAGGAGGCACGAAGTTTAACTGTGCTGTGGGTTTTGATCCACACAATATTTTGGCCTTTGAAACCTTCCCCACCACAACCCCGGGGGAAACCCTGGAACGAGTAATTTCCTTCTTTTTTAAAAAACAAAAAGAGTTAGGCCCTATAGATGCGTTTGGGATTGGCTGCTTTGGTCCAGTAAATCTTTCCCCCTTCTCTTCCACCTACGGGTACATAACTGAAACACCCAAGGAGCAGTGGCAAAACACTCCCCTCTTGCCCACTTTAAAACAACATTTTCCCGTCCCCATAGGATTTGATACGGATGTAAATGCAGCCGCTTTAGGAGAGGCCCTATGGGGAGCAGGCAAGAGTAAGGGGAACCTGTTATACCTTACAGTGGGTACCGGTATAGGAGGAGGGGCTTTAATTCAAGGCCATCCTATACATGGACTTATACATCCTGAAATGGGGCATCTGCGGGTTCCTCACTCTCTAGAAAAAGACCCATTTCCCGGTTCGTGTCCCTACCATGCAGATTGTTGGGAAGGCCTAGCTTCGGGTTTTGCAATTGAAAAACGATGGGGGTTAAAGGGTAAGGACCTGCCACCTGTTCACCCTGCCTGGGATTTAGAGGCGGAATACCTTGGGGCCGGAATCGCTAATTTAGTACTTACCCTCTCCCCAGAATTGGTTATAGTTGGCGGAGGCGTAATGAAGGTGCCTGGGCTTTTAGAAAAAACGCGATTCCAGGTACGAACTCTTTTAAACGGGTATATTCCTAACTCCCTCTTAAAAGAGGAAATAGACTCTTACCTTCTTTCTCCGGCATTGGGGGATCTTGCAGGAATTGCAGGAGGGTTTGTTCTTGCCGAACAGGCTTTAAAAACGAAGCATTAATTTGTTCTTCTTTGAAAGACTCCCATTTTCACACTTAACACTGCATAACCGGAAGAAAGATCTTCCTGTTGTACAATTATTGATTTTGGAACTTTTAGTTTTACATTGGTAAAGTTCCAAATTGCAGATATCCCTGCCAGGACAATCTGCTCTGCTACAACTTGAGCTTCGGAGGGAGGGACCGTTAGTATAGCAATGGTTAGGCCCATTTCTTTTGTTTTTTCCTGCAGCTGGTTTAGAGAAAATACATCAATACCATGTATGTTCTTACCAATTTTAAGAGGGTCAACATCGAACCCCGCACAGATCTTTAGTCCATGTTTTAAAAATTCTTGATTTCCCATTAAAGCTTGCCCTAGATTCCCTGTTCCGATTAAGCCTGCTTTTTTCTCTGTATCCCAGTGAAGAAACCGGTTTATAGCCATGTAAAGATCTTTTACCGAATATCCGATTCGGGGTTTACCCATGATACCGGTAAGGGCTAAGTCTTTTCGAACCTGAATGGGTTCCAATTCCAATTCTTGGGCTATTACTGTACCAGAGATATAATCTAAACCTTCGTCAACTGCTTGCTGTATCAAGATTAAATATGAAGGCAGCCTACGAATAGATGGTATACTCGTAAGTTTGCTTGTTTTCATTTCTCGCTCCTACCTCTCTTCCCATTGTGCCTTATCTCTTTTATCATAGTTTTTTAGTTTTTGCGAGAGAAAAAAACAAGAGATACAAGATGCAGATTTTGCAAATCGAAAAATTAGTACAAGGAGGGTGGGGACTCGGAAGGGTAGAGGGTAAGGTTTTTTTTGTTCCTCAGGTTTTACCCGGTGAAGAGGTGGAAGTTCAGGAGACAGAGGAAAAGAAAAATTTTACAATGGCTAAAGTTTTTAGAATAATCCATCCCTCTCCAGATCGGGTTACCCCCCTTTGTTCCTATTTCCCCCAATGTGGGGGGTGTCAATTCTACCATACAGCTTACGCTACGGAAGTGCAAATAAAAAAACAAATTTTTAAAGAAACCTTTTCTAAGTTTTTGGGCTGCGAATTCCCTCATTTCTCTTTTCATAGTGGGCTTTGGGAAGGATACAGAAATCGGGTGCGTTTTCATACCCAGGGGACTTCCCTCGGATTTTTGGCAAGTCGGTCTAATTCCTTTGTTCCTGTAGATTTCTGTCGGATCTGTGTAGAGGAGGTCAATGCTTTTTTAGACCAGGTAAAGAGAGGTAAAGTCCTTTTAGGAAGCACCAGAAAGAAGGAACTAACCCTGTTTGGGTATGGGGGCACCTTTTTCTGGGAGGGGGGAAGGAAAGAAGTTCGCGTTCATCTGTCGGATAAGGAAATCTATTTTCCCCTTCAAGTTTTTTTCCAAAGTAACCTGGGTATGTTAGAAAGGTTGATAGTAGATCAAATCCTTCCCCTCTCGGGGAATCGTATTTTAGAACTGTACGGAGGGGTAGGCACTTTTGGTATATTTTTACAAGATCGCTGTGAAGAGTATACCCTGGTGGAGGAACATCCCTTAGCTACTCGGTATGCGAGAAAAAACCTCCCTGGGAAACAGATACATATTTTCACAGGAACAGTTGAAAGGTGGATTTCCAATAACTCTTATACTTCTTATGTAGATTTGCTAGTACTAGATCCTCCTCGCACTGGGTTATCGGCGATTGTCCGAAAATATATACTTTCTCTGCGGCCTAAAGAGATTCTATATGTATCTTGTAACCCGGTAACCCAGGCCCGGGACCTTCAGATCTTAGTTCGATCTGGCTACAGCCTAGATTCTGTAGCTGTATATGACTTTTATCCCAGGACTAGCCACCTGGAGGTGGTATGCAGACTCTCACTTTGCTCCTGACAATTCTTTTTACTATTGTTTGCCTCCACCCTGTATCCTCTGATATCGGTAGAAGGATTGCTTTAGACGGTGTTCCCTTATCTCTTCCCCTAATAACGGATAATGGTGAAGGATGGGTTATTACCGATGCACCCTCCCTGGTACATTTTAGGCCTGGAACTAAAGATCCTGTTTTTCTTCCCTTACCTAAGGGAGTAAGAGGGGGTTCCCTTCTAATCAGCCCGGAAGTCCACGTATGGGGTGTACAGGTATGGATGGAGAACAACGCTGTTTTTAGTTATGATCGAAGGGGAAATAGACAGATTACCCTGCCTCCTTTTTCAGAGCCGCTTCAACAGGTACTGAGTATGCCGGGGGGATACACCCTGGTGCAGTTACAGAGTGGGAAAAAAGTACTCTACAGCCTTAAGGGCCGGGAACTATTAAGTTGGAAGGCCGCTGAAGGCCCCCCCCTCTGTATCAGCCAGGAAGGGTTGGTTTTGGAAAGCGAATATCAAGGTAGGACAAACATCCGTTTTCTGGATGGTACTCTACTTGTTCAATTACAGTTTCCTCATTCGATATATAAGGTCGCCTGGATAGAGAACCATCGTATAGTGGGTGTATCCCCTGAGGGTGCCTGGTCAATCCTTTCTCTTGAAGGAAAGGTTGAAGCCAAAGGAACTCTTTTGGGCCTAGAAGGCTCCCTTTATAATAAACAACTATCCTTTGCCTTTAACCAACAAGTGGTATATGTAGATTCTTCTAAAAAGCTAAAGGTAGAATCCCTACCCTTTACGAAAGAAAAGGAAAAGGTCTTTCTGTTAGAAGGGACTTATTTTACGGTGTTAGGAATTTCACCGCAGGCTCGATACGTAGCGGTAGGGGATGAACGCTGGATTTTGCAAATTTTTCCTCTCTTCTCCGAAAGATTTGAGACTCCTGTAAAAGCTAACCAGGAACGTAACCTGGCTAAGCTTTCTATCCTAGAGACTATTTCCACACCGGCGGAACAGTATTTTAGTACTTTAGCCAAAAGCCCTTTTGCAGAGCAGCAATACCGGTTAATTCAAGAAGGTAGTAATGCACTAAAAGAAAAGAAGTTACATTTTCTACTTAAAGGGCTGAAAAAAGGATTACAGATCTTAATTGAACGTCCCGATGCAGGACTAAACAAGCGGATAGAAGCTACCCAATTATTGGGAGAAATAGGGGATGGCAGAGATGCTGACTGGTTAGGACAGATGCTCCTAAGCAGAACACCACCAAGTGTTCAAACTGCCCTTCTTCAAGCGTTAGCCAGATTGGGAAGAGCTCCTAGTACCACACTTCGAAGAGACTTGTTTGCCTATCTTAGAAAGGAAGGGAAGAATCTATCTCTGCTTGATTTAAGAAACGTATTACAAATTGTAAAAGAGTTAATGGCTGTATCCGAGGATTCCTTGCGTGTAGAAGAATTAGAATTAATACAGTCCATTTTGTCTCTGTCGCTTAGGCATCGAGGGCTGCTTGAAGAATTTTTTAAAAACTAAGCAAATATCCTTTGTCAACAAGAACACTCTGTGGCATACTTCTCTTATGAAGAGAATTATTTTCTTCTGCCTACTTATCCCGGTTTCATTAGCCCTCGCGGAAGAGGGTCGAGTAGATACTGCGGAATTACAAAGTATAGCTGGCCAACAGATAATTTTTGAGAATTATGAGGGAGTTCCTGAAAAAGTTGAAACCCTAAGTCAAATACGGGGAATCGGAAGCTTGCTTGCTAGTTCCGAAGCTCGTTCCTCTACGGGTAGATATTCGATACTTAGAGCTAGAGATCCTTCCACACCCACCGGATTAGAAGCAGATATTTTTATCCTAGAGCCGAGTGCGACAGTCGATCATATTCGTAACTTGCGTTGGATTATCGGAACGTACCTGGAAACTCAATATGGGTATGATCGAAAAGATGCGGATCTACTATCCTACTTTATAACAATTTACAATGCTGTGTACCGTCTTAATATCTCGTTTTTTCAAAGTCGATACAAACAAGTGGTTATTTCTTATCTAGATCCCCAAAAAGTGGGGCTTGCTAGAACGTATAGGGAATGGCCGGGCAAAACACAAATTGTTATTCCTATTTCAGGGGCAATACAAAAAGGCATTCTTAGTATAGAAACCCGTACTTTAACCGAACCTGCGGTAATTGAAGAACTAAAAAAAGAAGAAGATCGGGGAATTCCCATCCGCAAGGAGATGGTAGAGCTGAAAGAGCGACAATTGAAGGAAGAGGAACGTCAGATACAGGAGGACAAGCAAGCTTTACAACGGGAAAGAGAAGCCTTGGAAGCTTTAGAAAAACAAAAAGAAACCACCCTCCAACCGCCCACGGCAAAAAAAGAGGAAAGCCAAGTGTCGCAGGTTTCCACTCCGTTAACACCATCTCCTAGTAAACCTACTACAGTAGACACCCCTGTTACTGAAGAAGCTAAACAAGCGGCTCCTGTACCCCCCCAACCGGTAGCATCAACCCCCGAGCCCACTCCTGCCGCAACACCTACCCCTCCTGCATCAACCTCGGAAGCTGTAACAGCGCGGGAGGCTACAGCAACTCCTGCCCCTACCCCAGCGGCGCAGACCCTAGAGAGCAGGCAACAAGCCCTAGAAGAAAGAGAGAAAGAATTACAGAAAAAACAAGAGGAAATCCGGGAGGAACGAATTGCTATAGCTAAAGACCAGCAAGAATTATTGGAACAACGAGCCCAACAGGCAGGTGATACAGTTCCCTTTTTGTATCAGGATGCAGAGGGCCCTAAACTTGTTCGGGTATCTCGGGAAGGAGGTCGCCCTATCGTAATCTCTCCTGAAGCTCCTATTGCTCAAAGTGTATACTTTAGTTTTGGGGGAGGGTATCTAGTGGTACTTTCCCGGAGCACTACCGTGGGGAGACTAGCGCTGTTAGATCCGGTGTCTTTAAAGGCAAGGGTAACTTCGAGGGAAGAGGTTTCCCTCAAAGGGAAGGTTACCGTGGAAGGGAATCTTTGCTTTGCTGTAATACGTGAAGGGACCCGATGGTTTGTCGGAAAGTTCGATTCCACTCTCGCCCTTATAGAACGCTCTCGATTAGAGGTAATTCCGGAAACGGATTTAGCTATTCATGAAGGGAAACTGTATGTACAGGCTGTATCAGGAGAGGTAATTACCTTAAAGATAGGAGCAATAGAATCATCCCCGTAGGGGGGCCTTTTTTTTACGAGAGAATAGGTTGCGTATCCAGCGGATAAATTTTATCCATAAGCGGTAGAAAAATCCCGGATTTTTCAATTTTTCTAACCGTAAGGTGCCATCGGATAATTCATCCATGGTAAAGTCTTTTCTCTGGATATTTTCTTCCAATTCCATTTGGAGCCTGTCTACTTCTTCTGTCCTACCTAGTACAACTACGGAAATAGTTTTCCATCCTAATTGTTTTGCTGCTTCCAGTCGCCTGTAGCCGGCGATTAAATTGTTTTCTGAATCCACTACAATCGGTTGAAGTAGGCCATACTTCCGCATGCTTTCCATAAGAGCATTCAAATCACCTAGGGATTTACGCACTCGTTTACGGATTTTAATATCCTCTATTCGCATTTGCATGGCTCACCTCTTTGGGGTTTAGGGTAACCCTTTAGTCTAGCAAGGGGTTTTTATGTGTCGGTTTCTCCCCTTGGGGAACAAAGGTCGATTCAGGAGAAGACTTCTGGGGAAAAGAACCGGAGCCGGTTAGAATACGAGGATCTATCTGCAACCCCACATTAGGTACAACCTCCTGTAAGGGTACGTCCTGGGGTAATAGAGCATTCCTTAGGCGTTCTATAGTAATCTGATTTCTCTCTTCTTCGAACTCGTGAAAATCATCGAATCTTTTGGGTTCTGTACCTGCGATAAATACCTCCTGAATGGTTCTTAAGTTGTAATTCGGAGGTGGAATTAACCCAGAACGAGCGGTCACTGTCATGTTCACGATTCCTTCTGGTTTAGGAAAGTCTTTCGGAGGTAAGTTTGCATGAATATCTTTCATAAACCGGGCCCATATAGGACCCGGTACCGTAGCTCCCGTCTGGTTTACTCCTAAACTATTACCTGGCTGGTCAAACCCAAACCAGATAGCGGTGGTATAGTAGGGAGAGTAGCCAACCGTCCAAATGTCCGACCAGTTTTGTGTGGTGCCGGTTTTTCCAGCCATGGGCATGGGTAATCCGTTTACCGAGTTTCTCGCATAGGCTAAAGTACCAAAGTCTATGGTGGAGCGCATCATATCCGTCATAATGTAAGCAGCCTGGGGACTAAGAATTTGAGCTGCTCTACCTTTTTTTCGCTGTAAATTGCGTAGTTCCTTTTCAGGTTCGGCAATAACTTTTCCGTTCCGGTCTTCTACATAGCGTATCGCAAGGGGCATGACTTCCTTACCTTGATTGGCAATGGTAGCAAAAG
>JBDNDI010000006.1:0-22988 GCA_046719195.1 Spirochaetales bacterium
ATCTGATTCGGGCAAAACAGGCAACTTTTTTAATTCTTCTTGTAAAATCCGTAAGGATGGTTCAAATTGCTGATTTATAGCAAAGATCATAGAACAAAGGGCCCGAATAAAATTGCCAGAAGCGACAGCAAATAGCAAGGGGTCTTCCCGTAAAGAAGCAGCCTCCAGGTCACTATAGTGGTGCTCCAGTCGAGTCAGGAAAAAAACCCGCAAAGTACTAAAGAAGGAGGGCGGCATATGCTCGAGTTTAGAACGGATTTCGTTGTACCATTCTGTCCGGGAAAATAAAAGCCGGGAATGGAGTATTCTATAAAAAGGATAGGTGCCATTTTCTCGAAGAAGCGCAAACAGACCCTCTTTTCCCTCTATGCGGGAAGCTACCCGTTCTTTCTCAACATACTCTATGCGCACAGGTAGATTGTCTACTAAAAATCGATCTTTCTTGCCAAAAGGGGAGAAATCAAATCCCCCCCCAAAACTCAAAGCTTCAAATCGGCTTTCCGGTGGAGGAAGTTCTCCGCTATAATAAGCGTCTAAGCTGATGAAGAAGTGCGGATCGTATACATCCTTCCCTAAAGGGTCGCCGAGAGTTACCGCTTCAATAGCCGGCCACTGGGAAAGCACCAGGGACACTTTGGTTGACCAATGTTCTACCTTCTGAAACATAGGTATATCTTACCATAATTGAGAGTTTTTGTAATCCTGTTTACACTGCTGGGTATGCAATTTCTTTATCTTATCTGCCTTGCTCTCTCTCCTACCCAGGAGGCTAAATTAATGGAATTACAGCAACACTTGTTTACCCTCTCCCACCACCCCTCCTGCTTTGCTTTGCCTCCCCTTCTTCCTCTTTCTTTATTTAGTACCCTGGAACAAGCTAGAGAAGCTTTTCTGGAAGAAAACAGAGTTAAAACCTGGGAACCTTTCCGCCTTTCTGCCATAATAAGCTCAAACTCTTTTCTTGTAGCAGGACCTACTCCCCTTTCTTCCCAAGAGTTCGTTCCGGCTTATACAAGTTCCAACTCTGCTCCAGGGGAGCTCTCCTCAGGATTACTTTCACTTCCCCGAATCGAAGGTTTCTACCTCTGCCAAGCTGAATTGGATAAAGAGTCCTTACAAAACATTCCATTTTCGCCTTTTTCCGTACGAGTGCTTCGACTCCAGTTAATGCAAATTGCCTGCAAGCATCTAGAGCACCGCTTTTGGGAACAAATTGAGTGGCAAGTAGAAATAGAAAAATGGATAAAACTTGTTTGACAAATTACAAGTATAGGATTAAGGGGCTGCGTAGACGCAATTTCGGCCCTGACGTTTTGCTTCGTAAAGAGCTCTATCAGCAGCTTCTACCAAGGCATCAGCTGTAGGAAATCTAGGGAAATCTGCTACCCCACAGGAAAAGGTAACAAAAAAATCTTTCTCATTTCCCCGGTGTCGTATGCGAGAAAAAGACTCTCGTAGTTCGTCTAACACCCGAACGCCATTTTCTAGGTTTGTATGAAACAGCACTACACCAAACTCTTCTCCCCCATACCTACCTAAGGCATCAGTTTTCCGCAAGCGTTCTACAAATAACCGGGATAAGGTTTTTAGAACGTGATCTCCCAAAAGGTGGCCATGCTCATCATTTACCTTTTTAAAGTGATCTAAATCAATCATTCCATATACTACCTGGGTACCCAACCTTCTAGCTCTGTCTAATTCACTTACCAGACGAAGGCGTAACTGGGTGTGGTTTAGTAATCCTGTTAGAGAGTCCCGTTCCATAAAGTAACGGAGCTGGCGAATACGATAAGCCCGGGTTTTAACCATGGTAACTAAATGATCAGGTTTTATCGGCTTTGTAATGAAATCGTCCCCTATACCCTTCTGCAGAGCTGTAATTTGCTTGTCTCGATCCTTTTCAATTGAAAAATACACAATAGGTATACCTACAAAAGCTTCCTGCTGCCGAATTAAAGCAGATAGTTCTTCCCCCTTGCAATCGGGCATATACATGTCCATTAGAATTAGCTCCGGCTGCTCCTCTACAAGCACCCGCATAACATTTTTCGGATCTGTCACCACAGAAGTAACCATGCCCGCTTGTTGTAAAATCATGGCGTAGTAAGAAATTTGTTCCGGATCATCATCTATAATCATCACATGATAGGGAGTTTTATCTATGCCATTAAAAAGCAAATCAATTTTTTCTAAAATCCTAGGAATATCGAAGGGTCTGGAAATAAAACTATCACCTCCGTGTCGAATAGCTAACAATCGAGTTATGAAATCATCTCTTTCTGAAAGAAATAACACTTTTAATTTTTCTGTTTTATTGAATTCTTTAAGTTGTTTGATATTGATAAAAACCTGCTCGTTCAAATGCCTGGGGTCAAGAATTACTAAGAGAACCAATAAAGAGTCCTTTTCCATCCACTGAGTTATTGGGTCTATTGAACTAACTATTGTAATTGGATAACCAAAAAAACCGAGTTGTTCTTGAATGTCTTCTAACAAGGGAGATCCAGTCTGCCAAATAAAGATCTGTTTTTTTCCGAAAACCTCAAGGGAGTTGTGATGCATGTGCCCTGCCTCCGTACCGACGCTCCGAT
This sequence comes from Spirochaetales bacterium, assembly GCA_046719195.1. GTDB lineage: Bacteria > Spirochaetota > Spirochaetia > DTKZ01 > DTKZ01 > DTKZ01. Next base: position 2,592 of record JBDNDI010000006.1, read on the forward strand.
GGGAGGAAGCTTCTTCAGCCTGGGCTTTTTCACATAGTTGAGAAAGCTGCTCCATGAGATTTTTAACCTTCTGACTTTCTTCTATCGAGGGGGGCTTCTGGTTTTTTATCCATCCTTCGAAAAGCGTTTCTATCTCCCGAGCTACATTGGAAATCTGAGAAAAACCAAAGGTTTCCCCGCTCCCTACAAATTTATGAGCTGCATTTTGAGCTTCAAAGTATAGTTCCCGATCAAAAGAATCTCCCTGGGAAATTCTATCCAAAGCTGCTTGAAGAGCTTCCCTTCGTTCCGGCAAACTTTCCACATAGCGGATTCTGAGGCTCTTTAGCTTTTCTCTTACCGAATCGGGTAAATTTACACTCATTTTTTTATTTTACTATATCCTTCGGCAGAAATAAAAGGCACATCAAATTTTTGCTCCTGAAGGTACAGAGCATAAGGAAGCTCTTTCTAAAAGCACAGTAGGTATTTCTATCTTTCGTCCTTCCCCTTTGTGTCCCTCCATCCGTTCCAGAAGAACACGGGTAGCCCAACTACCTATCTGCGCGGGTGGACAAGCGAGGGTTGCGAGGGGAGGCCGCCAGAGTTTTGCCACAGGTAAATCATCAAACCCTATAATTGCAATATCCCTTCCTGGCAAAATACCTCTTTTCTCTAATCCTAGCATAACCCCTAGAGCCACTGAGTCGCTGTAGCATAGGATGGCTGTAGGTAGAGGATTCAGCTCAATAATGGTATTTGCTACTCTAGCCCCTCCTGACAGGGATACTTCGGAATGCATACATAGAGGTTCCAAAGTAGATCCACCCCCTTCTTCCAAGGCTTTCTTAAATCCTCCGAATCTATCGAACCAGGGCGAGGTAGTAGGTTCTCCTCCTACAAAAAGAATCCTTCGGTGCCCTAACTCTATAAATCTCTTTACTGCCTGGAAAGCACCAGAAAAATTGGCAGCCCCTACAAAATCAGCATCAACCCCCGGAATATACCGGCTAAAAAAAACGCAAGGGATACCATACTCTTTCAGAAAAGAAAGATCTTCTGCTGTGGTTCGTTTTACAGGGCATAGCAGTATACCGTCCACGCCATGCTCTACCATAAGACGAAGAGCTTTTTGTTGCCGTTCTAACGATTCTGCAGAATCAGTAAATAGAATAGCCTTTCCTTTTTGATCGAGCTCCCGTTCTACTGTTTCCGACATGGCTGCAAAAAAGGGATTTTTAAAGTTCGCCTCAATAAGGCCTACTACATGGCTTTTTCGATTCCGAAGAGAGGCAGCTGCACGATTGTATACGTACCCCAACTGGGCTGCAATAATCCGTACTTTATCCGTGGTACTTGATGAAATAAGGGGGCTTCCTCGTAGAACAAGAGAAACAGTAGAACGGGAAACACCCGCCTTCTCTGCTATCTCTTCCAGCTTTACCTTCTTTTTCCTTTTAGTTGGTATATATCCATCCATACAATTCCCTGCTATAGATTCTTGTTGACAGATTTAACAACCACCCCTATTCTTTTATTAGAACGATTTAATATTATACCCTACTTTACAGGAGGAGGAAATGAAAAGTTTACACAAAAAAGCATTAGTAACTTTTTTGGCACTTCTTGTGGCTCTATTACCCGTTTTTGGGGGTGGATCAAAAGAGAGCCCTACCACCAAACAAACCGAAACAAAAGCCATTAAGCTAGTCGGTGCAACTCAGCTTCCGGACACTTACGTCTTCTGGAAAACACTCGTATTTTTTCGAGATAAACTAAAAGAGTATTACAAAGGTTCTTTAGAAATAGACCTGCATCATTCTGGAGCAGTAGGCACCGAGAAAGACTATGCTGAGTTTATGATTCAGGGAGTATCGGTAGATTTTGCCATTGTGGCTCCCTCCTGGGTAGCAACTTGGGACAAACGGGTAACCTTGTTAGACCCACCTTTCCTTTACCGGGATCTGGATCATTGGGAAAAAGTCCTTTCTTCCGGTGAACCTTTTAAACCTATCGAGCAGGATTTACAGAAAAAAGGTCTCAGGATCCTTGGATACGGAGGGGGTGGAACCCGCAACTTAATTCTTCGTCGCCCTATAGGCAACATGCAGGAAGCTTCTACGGTTCTGCTACGGGTTATGTCTGCTCCCATTCAGTCGAAAATCTTTAATGCCGCCGGCTTACGCCCTGTACCTATGGACTACTTAGAAGTGTACAATGCTATTAAAACCGGAGTAGTAGACGGACTGGAGAACGAATCCGCCTCCTTAATGTCTATGAAATTCTACGAGGTCGCTCCCCATATAATCCAAACCCGGCATGTTATAACGGTACGTCCCTTGTTCTTTAGTGAAAAAACCTTCCAGCGCTTACCGAAAGACCTCCAGGAAGCGGTACTGAAAGCTGGAAAGGAAGCAGCAACTTTCCATCGCCGCACCGAAACCAAGGCAGATGCTGAAGCGTTAAAAGAAATGGAATCTAAGGGTTGGATAAAGATCTATCCCTTCGACACTGAAGAAATGCAAAAGCGTTCCATTCCGGTCCTGCTGGAGTATGCTAAGGAAGTAGGCGGAGAGGATATTGTTAAGGCTGTCTGGGCAGTAAAGTAAGTACGGGTTCCATAAATATTGCCTGTGAAAGTCAAAAGCATTGAAACTTTTATATTGAGGGTTCCGTTAGGCAAAGAGCGGTTCTATTCATCCCAGACCGCTTTTCCCGAACGAAACAGCCTGTTAATCCGTATAGAAACCGATGAAGGTATTGTAGGTTGGGGGGAGGGAGGGCAATACGGCCCCCCTGAACCTCCCGCTGCCTGTATCCATCATGTGTTGGCTCCTCTTATCCTTGGTAAGGATCCGATGGATCGGGCAGTACTTTGGGAAAAAATGTACGGATTAACCAGGGATTTTGGCCAGAAGGGTCCGTACCTTGATGCAATAAGCGGCATCGATATAGCCCTCTGGGATATTGCGGGAAAATACACAGGGCTACCCATTTCGACATTACTAGGAGGTAGATTCCGATCTGAAGTGCAGGCTTATGCAACCGGCCACTACTATAGGGGAGAGGATGTATTTGATTACAAGCGGAATCTCCCCTTGCTTAAAGAAGAAGCGCAGCAATATGTGGGAATGGGATTCCGTATATTAAAGGCTAAAATCGGTCTCTTGCCTCTGTCTCAGGATATAGAACGACTTGCGGCTATTCGCGAAGCAGTCGGCCCATCGATACAACTATTAGTCGATGCAAATCACGCTTACAATGTAGGAACCGCAGGGAGAATTTGCCGTGAGTTGGAAAAGATGGGGGGAATTTTATGGTTTGAAGAGCCGGTCCCTCCTGAAGACTACCAAGGGTATAAGGCCCTAAGGAGTTTTAGTTCCATTCCTATAGCCGGAGGCGAGTGCGAGTTTACCCGGTTTGGGTTTCGAGAACTTCTTGTACGCGGTTGCGTAGACATCCTCCAACCCGATTTGGGTGCCTGTGGGGGATTTAGCGAGTTCCGTACTATAGAGGGTATGGCGCGGGCTTTTCATGTTCCTGTTATACCCCATGTTTGGGGCTCTGCGGTTGCCTTGGCTTCGGCACTTCAGGCTATTGCTTCTTTGCCCCCCTTTCCCTACACCGCCTTACCTATTCCTTTAGAAAACGAACCGGTAATTGAATACGACCGCAACCCCAATCCATTGCGGGATTCCCTAGCAACGGAACCCTTTACTATGAAAGAGGGAAAAGTCCTTATACCTGAAAAACCGGGTATAGGTATTACATTAGATCTTGACACGTTAAAAAAATTCACCACCGAAACAAGAAAAAGCACCGTATTTTAATTTGACAAACCAGTGGGCCCATGTTAGAGTTTAATTAAATCGATCTAATATTATCAATTAACAAGGAGGGACGTATGAAAAGGTTAGGGAAAGTAAGTCTTATTATCCTGAGTGTGCTTCTATTAGCCCTTCCTATGTGGGCAGGCGGAGCAAAAGAAGCACCGGCGAAACAAGAGGTCAAGCCCATAAAATTAGTGGGTGGAACCATGCTTCCCGAAGGGCATGTGTTCTGGCAAACTATCGTGTTCTTCAGGGACAAATTAAAAGAATACTATAAAGGCCCGGTAGACATTGATTTGCATCATTCCGGTTCTCTAGGAACCGAAAAAGACTCTATTGAGTTTATGATCCAGGGAACAGCGGTAGATTTTTACATTATCAGTCCTGCCTGGATCGCTACGTGGGACAAAACCGCTCCTATTATCGACGCACCGTTCCTGTTTAAAAGTGTTCCGCACTGGGAAAAATGTCTACAACTCAAGGTTTTTCAACCTATTGAAGACAACATGATTAAAAAAGGTGTTCGCTTTATCGGTTATGGCGGAGGTGGAAGTCGAAGCATTATTAGCAAAAAACCGGCCAACACCATCAATGATTTCCCAAATATTTCCATGCGGGTACAGGGATCCCCCCTACACCAGAAAGCCTTTAGTGCCACGGGCTTAAAAGCAACTCCCATGGATTACATGGAGGTGTACAACGCTATTAAGACAGGGGTATTGGATGCTTTAGAAAATGAACCTGCAGGTCTTGAAAGCATGAAGTTCTATGAAGTAGCACCCTACTATATTCTTACCAACCATCAAATTGTTACCCGTATTTTGTCTTTTAGTGAGAAACGCTTCCAGAGCTTCCCCAAAGAACTACAGGAAGCCATAATAAAAGCAGGCACGGAAGCGGGGGCCTTCCACAGGAAAACCGAGGTAGCTCTAGGAGACAAAATTATCAAAAACTTAACGGAAAAATTCGGTCTAAAAGTTATTCCCTTTGACAATACAGAAATGCGGCGAAGAGCTATGCCGGTTGTAGAAGAATATGCAAAAGAAGTAGGAGCTTACGAAATCTTCAAGAAAATTCAATCTATAGATTAGTCTCAGGTAATTTCACCGTAAGCTACAAGGGCGGTTCGAATAGAGAAACGTCCTTCTATTCATTTTACCATTCATGGTACAATAAAAAGGGTAGAGTATGTTTTTCTTTAAATTCTGTGAGGCCTACGCAAGATTGCTTCAACGGATTATTGTTATCCTCGGTTTATCTCTTCTTTTCGCAGTCGCATTACAGGTAGCAGGAAGGTACATCCCCTTTATTCCCCGCTATTTATGGACTCTAGAAGTAACCAATTTTTCTCTAATCTGGATGATCTTTATAGGTTCTATCATTGGAGTACGGGAGGGAAAACATTTCTTTGTCGATATATTCACCTTTCAAGGGGGGACCCTAAAGCCTAGGATGTATCTGTTTCTTAGAAGCATATACTACTTTGTGGTGTTAGTAGTCACATTAGTTTTTATTGTGTACGGATACGATTATTTTCGTAAATGGGGAATGATCCAAACCAGCGATATTACAGGTATTAATCTAGGTTGGTTGTACGCTTCCGTGCCCTTAGCGGGAGTTTCCTGGTTATTGTTTCTTTTGGAAAGCTTCTTAAAAGAGTTCTTCCTGAACAGAACCCAAAAAGGAGTATGATTGTATGGACGCTGGAACTGTATTCCTTATCATGTTCTCTACCCTGGTGGTATTGATTCTACTTCGGGTACCGGTAAGCTTTGCTTTAGCGTTTGCAGTCATTCCAATATTATTCTTTACACCTGCGGTAACTCCCATAATGCTTCTTCAACGGATGATGATCCAATATGGCTCCTTCATCCTTCTTGCTATACCCTTCTTTATTTTGGCCGCAAACATAATGAATAATGCAGGCATAACCAACCAACTTATGCGCCTTGCCCAATCGATCGTAGGTTTCCTTCCAGGAGGTCTTGGGCACATCAATGTTTTGGTTAGTATGATTTTCGCTGGTATCTCCGGAAGCTCTAATGCAGATGCAGCGGGTATAGGCTCGGTAATTATTCCTGCCATGATAAAAGAAGGATACGATAAAAACTTTACAGTGGCCGTTACTGCCTGTTCTGCGGTTATGGGGGTTATTATCCCGCCTAGCATTATTATGGTGGTTTGGGGTGGTGTAATGAATGTGTCGGTAGCTGGACTATTCATGGCAGGTGTGATTCCCGGCATACTGATCGGTTTGTTACAGATGGTAGTAGTGTATGTGTACGCTATCCGGCGTAATTATCCCCGCGAAGCTGGTTTTTCTATTAAAGAAGTATTCCTTGCTTTTAAAGAGAGTTTCTTAGCCATTCTGTCTCCCGTAATTATTGTAGGCGGAATTGTATTTGGTATTGTTACTCCCACTGAGGCCTCCCTTATTGCTGTATTGTATTCTATGCTGGTGGGTATGCTAATTTTCCGGACGGTTTCTCTAAAAATGTTTATTCAATTGGTATCCGACACAGCCCGCCTTGCTTCAATAGTACTCTTCGCAGTAGGTACAGCTTCTATTTATGCCTGGGTTCTTTCCTACTACAAAATTCCACCCTTTATCGTACAGGTTGTAGGTTCCCTAACCAGCTCTCCGGTTGTAATGCTTTTACTGATAGTAGGAGTATTCCTTATTGTAGGAATGTTTATTGATGCGGTACCAGCTATTATTATTTTCGCGCCCCTTCTACGTCCTTTAGCCGATAGCGTGGGTATACATCCCCTCCACTTTGCAGTGGTAGGTTGTGTTTCTTTAGCCTATGGGCTTATTACCCCCCCCTATGGGTTATGCCTCTTAATCACCAGTGAAATTGCAGGTATAAACTGTATGACCCCTTTAAAAGAGGTGGCTGTATTTTTAGCGACCATGCTTTTTGTATTACTCCTTATGATTTTCATCCCCGATGTAACCTTATTAATACCTAAGCTCTTTATGCCGGAATTGTTCAAATAAGCTAGGAAGAGTAAAATAAACCGGGCAGGCAAGAGCCTGCCCCCATTTTTAGTTTGTAATTAAATCGATTAAGAGGAGTTATCTATGTCTTGTACAATCCTAACTGCCGAAGAAGCAATCCAACTGATTCCCGACGGAGCCTCTTTAGTTATTCAAGGTTCTGGAGGGGGAGTGGGAGAACCTACCCTATTAATGAAAACCTTGGGAGAGATGTTCCGTAAGAAAGGACACCCTAGAGGGCTTACGGTTGTACATTCCACAGGTTTGGGAGACAAAAAAGAAATTGGAATGGATTACCTAGCCCAGGAAGGACTGGTAAAACGGGACATTGCCGGGCATCTCGGTATGGCACCCGTTATGGGGAAACTTATCTTGGAAAACAAGGTAGAAGCCTACAATTTTCCTCAAGGAGTGCTTTCTCACATGTATGCAGCTGTAGCTGCAAAAACTCCTGGGGTTATTACAAAAGTGGGATTACACACCTACATTGATCCCCGGATAGAAGGGGGTAAAATGAATACAGTTACCAAGGAAGATCTAGTAAAGGTTATTCAAATAGAGGGAGAGGAATGGCTTTTCTGGCCCCGGTTTCATTTTGATGTTGCCCTTGTGCGCGGAACTACGGCGGATACAAAAGGGAATATCACTATGGAAGAGGAAGGAGCTTTTCTAGAGGCCACCACCATTGCCCAGGCAGCTAAAAACTGCGGCGGTATCGTAATTGCCCAGGTAAAATACCTAGCTCAAGCAGGAACTTTACACCCCCACCTGGTTAAGATTCCCGGAATCTACGTAGATTATCTTGTGGTTGACCCGAATCAAAAGCAAACCGCTATTGACTTTTACAACCCCGCCTACTGTGGCCATGTAAAAGTACCGATAGAACGTATCCCTCCTATTCCCCTAGATGAACGAAAGGTAATTGCCCGTAGGGCGAGTAAGGAGTTATTCCCCGGAGCCGTAGTGAACCTAGGGGTGGGTTTACCTAGCGGTATTGCCTCGGTAGCCACCGAAGAAGGGTTTATAGACCAGTTCACTTTAACGGTAGAGCAAGGTCCTATTGGCGGAACACCCGTAGGGGGGGTAACCTTTGGAGTATCTTACAACCCCGAAGCCATAATACCCATGGATGATCAATTCCGCTATTACGACGGGGGTGGTTTGGATGTAGCTTTTCTTGGCATGGCTGAAACCGACAAAGAAGGGAATGTAAACTCTAGCAAAGTAGGCACCATGCTTGCAGGTTGTGGTGGCTTTATTAATATTACCCAAAATGCAAAAAAAGTAGTATTTTGCGGCACTTTTACGGCAAAAGATTTTCAGTGTAAGGTAGGAGAGGGAAAACTTACCCTTCTTTCGGAAGGGAAGGTAAAAAAGTTTGTCCAATCCGTGCATCAAATTACCTTCAGTGGAATCTATGCGAAAAGTAAACATCAGAAAGTATTGTACGTCACCGAGAGGGCAGTATTCGGATTAGAAGAAGATGGAGTACATCTTTTAGAAATTGCTCCAGGGATTGATTTAGAGAGGGATGTACTGAATCAAATGGAATTTAAACCTATAATTGATAAAAAATTAAAACTTATGGATCCGGAGATCTTTACATGAAAACAGAAGCTATATTAACTTTTCAAGAGGGGTACGCAGAGATTCTACTGCAACCTACCCCACAGCACAAACCCCCAACTATAGATTTTTCTCTTTTAGATCAGATCGAACATCACCTGTCTCAGATTGAGCAAACTCCCTCTTGTAGAATCCTTTTTATTAAAAGCACCTCTTCTAAATACTTCGTGGTCGGAGCAAATTTAGAAGCCTTAAAAACTATTACGACAGAGACTATCCCTAATTGGATAGAACGGGGACACAAGGTTTTTAACCGTATAGAAGCTCTCCCCATACCCGTGGTAGCTATAATTGAGGGCTATGCTTTAGGAGGGGGGTTAGAATTTGCTCTTTCCTGCGACCTACTCTTTGCTTCTTCCCAGGCCCAATTGGGACAACCCGAGGCTAGCCTAGGCTTTATTCCCGGTTGGGGGGGGTGTTCCCGGTTACCCGAACGTATCGGATATGGAAAAGCTAAGGAGTTATTCTTCACAGGTAGAATAATAACTGCAGAGGAAGCGTATCGTATCGGCTTAGTAGATTTTGTAGGATCCAAAGAGGAACTCCAGGCAAAGATTGTATCCACCCGAGAATCGATTCTCAAAAACTCGGCAATAGCCATCTCCATGATTAAAAAAATTCTAACTACCCGCACCCTCGCAAATCGCCCCCGATCGGAGTTAGAAGAAGCAACCGCCTCAGTACTTTGCTTAGCCAACGGAGATACCGCTAGGCGGTTACAAGACTTTTTTAAAAAATAAAAGTATGATACATACCACCTATGCGCATAAAAGATGTTCTTTCTTTAACGCCGCAAGGGCAGAATTTGCTTATTCAAGGCTGGGTTAGAACAAAACGGGACACGAAAACTGTTTGTTTCATAGAAGTGTACGATGGTAGTTGTTTCCGCACTCTTCAGACTATTGTAGAAAAGGAAGGGCTTCCTAATCTCCAAGCCGAGTTAGATCATTGTACTACGGGCGCAAGCGTAGACATCCAGGGCAAGCTAGTACCTTCTTTAGGAACCAACCAAAAGGTAGAATTAATGGTTTCTTCTCTTAAGGTTATCGGTGAAGCGCCGGCCGATACCTACCCCTTACAAAAGAAACGGCACTCCTTCGAGTTCCTGCGGGAAATAGCCCATCTTCGACCAAGAACAAACACTTTTGGCGCCCTAGCTAGAGTTCGTAACACCCTCGCTTTTGCCATTCACCGATATTTTCAGGAAAAGGGATTTTACTACATTCACACCCCCATTATTACCGGAAGCGATGCGGAGGGTGCAGGAGCCATGTTCCAGGTAACCACCCTCCCCTTGGAAAACCCACCAACGGTGGACGGCAGGGTAGATTACCGGGAAGATTTTTTTGGAAAAAAAACCCACCTAACCGTTAGTGGACAATTAGAAGCAGAGATATATGCCACTGCTTTAAGCAAAGTATACACCTTCGGGCCTACCTTCAGGGCTGAAAACTCTAATACCACCCGCCACTTGGCCGAGTTCTGGATGATCGAACCGGAGGTGGCCTTTTGTGACATTCATGGAAACATGGACCTAGCCGAGGACTTTTTAAAATACTTATTAAAGGCTCTCCTCTCAGAATCTTCGGAAGATATGGCTTTCTTTGAAGAACGGATCCAAAAAGGCCTTATTGATCAACTTCAGGCAGTTATCGATACCCCCTTTCATCGAATGACCTATACGAACGCTATCAAAGAACTAGAGGCCTCAGGTCAATCTTTTGAGTTCCCTGTTCACTGGGGCATGGACCTGCAGTCGGAGCACGAAAAGTTCCTTACCGAGTATATTTGTAAAGGGCCAGTTATTGTCACCAACTATCCTAAGGAGATTAAGGCTTTTTATATGAAGCTGAATGAGGATGAACGTACCGTACGGGCTATGGATGTACTTGTACCTCGTTTAGGAGAAATTATAGGAGGAAGCGAGAGGGAGGACCGCCTTTCGGTGCTGCAGCGCCGCATTCAAGAAATGGGTTTAAAAGAGGAAGATTACTGGTGGTATTTAGATTTAAGGCGGTTCGGAACCGTTCCTCATTCTGGATTTGGTTTAGGGTTTGAGCGGCTAGTGCAGTATGTAACTGGTATGGGGAATATAAGAGATGTTATTCCTTTCCCTCGAACCGTAAAAAGCGCGGAGTTTTAGTCCTGCTTGTTACCCCTGTTTTTGGTTTTAGTCTAATTTTACTATTCGCGCTATATTTAGCTAAACTTTATACCGGGCTGATTGCTTTACTTCCTTAGCTAGTTCTATACACCTGTTTTTTACTGCTTCGTATTCTGTTTGCGTAGGAGCACCTTCAAACTCTACTGCGGGCAGGTAAGTCCATTTATACTTAGCGGTAATTTCTTCCAACTCTTTGGCAGCTCCGCCAGACCAGCCAAACGAACCAAACCGAAACACCTTTTTCCCAAAAACTTTCTTTCTCCCTAAATCATCCAGTACATGAGCCATCGGAGGAAACATCCGGTATTCGTAGGTAGGCATTCCTAACACCAAACCCGTAGATTTCCAAGCCGAGGCAAGGATGTAGGATACATGAGTCTGGGGAATCTGGTGCACCTCTGTTCCCACTCCCCCTTCTCGCAAGCCTTCCAAGGCTGCCTGCACTAGTTTTTCGGTATTTCCATACATACTGCCCCACACTAAAGTAACCATTGGTTCTGCAGGACCTGCAGCATAAGAGGCGTACCGTTGGTACTGTTGCACAATGGCTTTCGGATTCGAGCGCCAGACAATGCCATGGCTTGGAGCTATTACCTTAACCTCTAACCCCTCGAGTTTTTTTATAGCTCGCTCTACAAATAGCGAAAAGCTAGCAACGATATTGGCGTAGTACCGTAAAGTCTCTTTCTCAAAAAAAGCATGTTGCGATGGGGTAAGTTCATCATCAAACACTTCATTTCCTACACTTCCAAAAGAACCAAAGGCATCGCAACTGAATAACACTCCTGTATTAGGTTCGTAAGTGACCATAGTTTCGGGCCAATGTACATTCGGAGCTTCCTCAAACACTAGACTCTTTCCCTGACCTAGATCGATTTTATCTCCGGATTTTACTTCCCGAATTTTATCGCTAATTTTGTACAGGGAACGGACCATGCTCGCCCCCTTAGGGGTAGTAATTATTTCTGCCTTCGGACAAATATCCCGGAAAGTTCGCAGCCAACCGGTATGATCCGGTTCTAAGTGGTTTAAAACAAGGTAATCTATTTGATTGAACTGAATATTTAAAGCCTCCAATTGTTCACGGATTTTGCTAGGAGCTCCGTCCCAATCGCGAACTAAATCGATTAAAGCTATTTTATCTCCCCGTACAAGGTAGGTGTTTAAAGAAACCCCGTCAGGTATAGGCCACATACCTTCGAAAAGATCTCCATTAGTAATATTAGCACCTATTCTGTAAATTCCTTCAAATATTTTTCTCGGTTGCATGCTGTTACTCCCTAAAATGGAATGGCTATTAGTAACTATATTAATCAGAATTCACCTCTCATGCAACGGCTATCTTTTCTATTAGTGATGAGTTAAAACAGAAAGGCCTGCCCCTCCGCAGATATCGGGGATCTGGGTAGCCTAAAGCAAAACCTTACTGTTAGTAAAAAGGGGACTCGGCGTATACCGTAGAACCCGGCACGTTTAACCCTGTAGAGTTTCTGGGGATTAGAAAAGACACCACGCAAAAGTCGCATATGGGGTTGCCGGAGTAAACTTTTCTGTACTACATTATTTCTAGGGGGTGGAGCATGAGTCTTATCAGTGCTTCTGCACTAGTTATTGTAGATGTCCAAGTAGATTTCTGTCCAGGAGGAAATCTAGCGGTAAAAGGCGGAGATGAAGTGGTTCCTGTAATCAATACCCTCTCTCCTTTATTTCCCTATGTGGTGGCTACTAGGGACTGGCATCCGAAAGGACACGGATCTTTTGCCTCATCCCATCCGGGAAAGCTGCCGTTTCAAGAGGGGAATGTGTATGGAATCCAGCAAACACTCTGGCCTGACCATTGCATACAGGGTACCAGGGGAGCGGATTTTCATCCCCATTTAAATATCCATCCCATACGGTGCATTATTCATAAAGGAACTAATCCAAAGGTGGATTCCTATTCTGCCTTCTTTGAAAACGATAAAAAAACACCTACAGGTCTAGAAGCTCTACTTAAAGGGCTTGGATTTCATACCTTGTTCCTCTGTGGTATTGCTACCGATGTTTGTGTATATTACTCTGCTTTAGATGCACTAAGATTGGGGTTTAACGTATACCTTATCGAAGATGCCTGCCGAGGGGTAGACTTACCCGAAGGTTCGGTAAAAAAAGCCTTAAAAGATCTCGAATTAGAAGGAGTAAAAATTGTAAAAGCCTCAGAATGTAAACTGTAATATAAAGGATATTTAAATCATGCAGATCAATCATTCCGCCTTATTCACCGATTTATACGAACTAACCATGGCTCAGGGGTACTTCAAATACGGCATGAATACCCACTGTGTATTCGATATGTTTTTTCGTAAACAGCCCTTTGGAAGCGGCTTCTCTATATTTGCAGGCGGGGAAACCCTACTGAAAGCTTTGGAACATTTCTGTTTTTCTCAGGCAGATCTTGAATATCTAGAGAGCTTAGACTATTTTCAGAAAGATTTTTTAGAGTATCTATCTACCTTTAAGTTCCGAGGAGACGTGTATGCTACACCCGAGGGTACTCCGGTTTTTCCCATGGAGCCTCTAGTACGAGTCCATGGTACTTTGATAGAAACCCAATTAATCGAAGGTCTCCTACTCAATATTCTGAATTTTCAAACCCTTATTGCCACCAAGACTGCCCGGATTTATATAGCTTCGAACAAGGGGAAAATACTAGAGTTTGGCTTACGTCGGGCTCAGGGGCCGAACGGGGCAATTTCGGCGAGCAGGGCAGCGTATATTGGCGGAGCCTCTGCCAGTTCCAATGTGCTTGCGGGGAAAGAGTATGGAATCCCTGTAGCAGGCACTATGGCTCACTCCTGGGTAATGGCTTTTGATTCTGAAGAAGAAGCTTTTCACCGCTATGCGGAGTTGTATCCGGATAGGACCATTCTTCTTATCGATACTTACAATACCCTACAATCAGGCGTGAAAAATGCAATAAAAATCGGTCAAAAATTAAAAACCCTAGGGAAACCTTTTGGTGTACGTTTAGACAGTGGGGATATTCAGTACTTGAGTAATGAAGTGAGAGCAGCATTAAACCGAGCAGGTCTTTTAGATGCTAAAATCGCAGTAAGTAATGAATTAGACGAAGAAATCATCTATCATCTGGTGTCCTCCGGCTGCCCTATTGATATTTGGGGTGTAGGAACCCATTTGGTTACCGGCGGAGGCGATCCTAGTTTTAGTGGAGTGTATAAACTTTGTGCCCGGGAAAAGGGCGGAGCTCTTATACCCACCATGAAAGTTTCTGATAACCCTGAAAAGTCCACAAATCCAGGGATTAAGCAGGTGTATAGATTTTTTGACAGCAAGGGACATCCCTTAGCCGACCTTATAACGTTTGCCGATGCACCTCCACCCGGAGAAGGGCCTATTACCTTCCATCATCCTTACATGGATTACCGTCGCTTTACCCTGATTCCCGAAGGGCCTGTAAAACCCCTTTTAGAGTTACAAATGAAAGAAGGGAAAATAGTTAAATCCTTTCCTCCTCTTCAAGAGATACGAAACCGAACTTTGCAGCAGCTAGATGCTTTAGATCCGACTTTTACCCGTATTCTCAATCCGCATGTGTATAAGGTCTCGATATCCGAAGAGGTAAAAAACCTGAAAGTGTCTATGATCACTCAGAGACTCCTAGGTTCTTAAAACAAGGATACCCCGAAATTTAACAAAATCGATTTTATCTTTCGCTCCAATACAGCCAGTGAGAAATATGTGGCTGCGAGACTAAAATTCCGCTCTACCGCTTGCTCTCGGTAGGTATTCTCCAATATGTATCGCCACACCTTTTGAACGGTCTCTTCGGTTATGTACGTGTCCATTATTGCCACATCAAATCCTACAGGTTCAATATCGGTTTGGAAAATGGAGTATCGGTTTACCAGTAAAGGTTTCTTAAAATAGATGGCCTCCAGAAACGCATTGCCAAAACCTTCATACGTAGAAGGGTACGTAACAAAATCTGCATGGGGATACACATCAAAGAGGGAATAAATTTTTTCGCCCGTAGGAGTTGTAGCTCTAGTTTCTTCTATTCGATTAGGCCGGAGAATTAAATCTACTTTTAAAAGATTGGCATAATCTACAATTCGGTCAAAATAGGTACTCCCCTCATCTCGGGCTTGATGGGAAACTACCAGCTTTACTCCCTCTTTTCCTTCAGGGAGGGTACGATGCAGTCGGTGAGCTAATTCTATAGCGGATTCTATTCCTTTGCGGGCTATTATCCGTGTAGGCTGAAGCAGAAACACTTCCCTCTCTCCGATGCCCAATTCTTTTCTTAGATCCGTATTGTACGTATCGATACCTGGTGGAGGAGTAGAGTAATCAAATACATTGGGGACAATAATAGAGGAAAGCCCCCTACGGAAGCTTAAAGCTTTTCTTGCTTCGGTATTGATAGTTACATGCATAATGGGGGGCAAATCCGGAGGAAAGGCCATAGCAATATAGTCGTTTACTGCACTTACAGAAAATCTCTGCCGTTCCCATACAAAGTCGTGATGATGAGCAATAGTGGGCATGCCGGTCTCGGCAATAACCTCGGTTATTGCCAAACCTAAGGGAATATTCATAGGAATGGTTAAGGCATTCTCTATCACTAGAAGATCGATTTCCCATCGTCGGATAAACTCATACAAAGCCTCTTTTAACACTTTACGTTTTGCCTGTATTTTCCCTGTTAGGGCTTCCCCCCGGGCAGTACGGCCAAAACATTCTTCCTGTATTCCTAGTATCTCCGGATGGTTGAAAAACGCCTCGGGAACTACCATGGACCGATCCGGATACCAGTCAGAAAGTCCGGAAAAAAAATACGTTTCAAATCCTAGTTTTTCAAATACCTGCACCCATTTTCTAGTTTCTAGGGATACCCCATCAATCCCATGAAAGCGAGTGGAAACAAACCCTACCTGTTCAATTTTACTCAACGTCTTTATTACATACATCTATTTGTATCCCCCTAGAATTTTATCGGTAGATTTAATCAAGCCTAAGTCATGAATCAGAAAGTCGGGCTTTACCGTTCCACATCGGGGATCCTCTAAGCGTAGCCGTAAGGACCTAGCATCTCCACAAAAAAGGGCGGTTTTAAAACCTAATTGCTGCGGCGTATAAATATCGTTTAACCTATCATTTCCGATATAGAGAACTTGATGCGGGGAAAAGTTTCTCTTTCTTAGTGACGGAATTACTACCTGAAACAACCCCGTAGAGGGCTTGGCCTCTCCGTACTGGTAGGAAAACACGGTAAGGTCTTTTTCAAATCCGATCTCTTCCATCGAAGCACCGAAGAAAGCTTGAAAGTAAAAAGGAGTAAAAAATTGGGCATTGGAAACTACACCCAAGACAATTCCTAAACTTCTTAAATAAGGTAAAGCATTTAACGCTCCGGGCATGGGGTATACAGGATTTACAGATAATTCAAAACGCAGGCTAAATTCCCTCGCTTTTTCTTTATCCAAGCGCAAAACAGTAGCCCATATTTCTTCCACCCGTATTTCCGGAACAGGCACTTTTTTACGGAGTTCCTCGTGTCTTTTTTCTACTTCCTCCCGAAACAAAGTTAATAGACTCTTTAACGTAAAACCCTTAGGTAAGATGGGGAAAAAAGGTTCGAGAGGTTGTAGGGAATCTAAAGAGGGATCCAGGCCTTGTATACGCGCTAAACTAATTTCACCCGAAGCAGATTGAAATAGGGTACCATATACATCAAAAAGTACTACTGGGGGAAAAAAACACTCAAGGGTCCAAAAGGGGACGGTTCCGAGTTTATCAACCACTTCATTTAGGGGGACGGAGACTGGCTCCATAAAGGAAGAATACTGTTGGATCAAACGTATTAAATGATCCAAAACTTACATACCTCCTAGATAGAATCCTTTAGGTTCTAAAAACGACTTTAGTAACTCTCTCTTGTTAATCTTCTGAGAAACCTCTTTAGTCTGAACAATTTTGTATAAATCAAGCAACCTTTCCCTATACTTTTTTAAAGAATACGCACGCAATATCGCTTCCCGATTGGAACGGATTAATTCCATCTTCTCCGAAACTGAAAGCAGATCCCCGAGAAAAGGATTTAAGGTACAAAGCCGAGATTTAAGATTCTCTTCCGCTTTACATCGTCTAATGAATTCCCTGGCAATCGTAGGATGTAAATAAGGAAAATCAATACTGCCTTCCCTTGTAAGGTTTTTCCATTCTAGGTTTAGAAGATCTTCATCGATTGTTAATCCATATTGAGCAAAAGTCTCACGAATCATCCAGCTCCATCGGGCTTTTGCAGTTTCTTCGGAGATCTCATCTAAAGGTATAAGGAACTCAGGATATAAAGTAGATAGATCTACCCCTTGGTGGGTAAAGTCTTCTGCTACGTGGGGAATCCGTCTACCCACTAGAGGTTTAAAAGCTGTCCAGGACTCGAGGAAAGCGAAACCGAATCCCTCGCGTACGCTGGTGGTAACCATTGCGTAGGTGTCTTGTATTAATTCCTCTAAACTGAATTGAAGCCCTAACTCGAATTGTATGGACAAGTGCTCGGAAAGAGCAAAGGCCTTCCACTGCTCATACGATGGGTAATCAGAAGGGCTAGTGGGGGGCAGGGTAATGCCTATTAAAAATGGCTCTGGTAAAAAGCAGGAAAGTAATAGGGCTTCTCCTATATTTTTTCTCCGTATAGCCCGGACTGCGTATAAAAACCATTTAGCCGGCTTTTGTATAGAAGGTTCCTGGTTGATTGGGGTTGAAACGTTTACAAGGGGAGCCACACTATTAGGAAGTAGATGTAGCCCTTCGGGCTTTAATCCGGCCTTCAAAAAAATAGAATAATCTCTAGCATTAATTACCGCGTAGTGACAGTCTTCCGGGTACTCGTCGTTGAAGTAATATGAAGCAGGTCTTAGATCTTCCGCAGTGTCGTGTATTTGAAGAAAAAGCCGGACACCTCTTTCCTTTAATATATTCAAGACTGTTAAAAAGTCCCGGTTTTTTCTCAATAGGGGATTATGCACATGCAGGACATCACAACCCGAAGGCCACCGGCTCTGTAGGGCTTTTATTATTTCCTCTGCTGTTTTCTTAGGTGGCTCTTCCGATCGCACTCCATCGTACCCAACCCCGGGAACGATTAGTACCTTATTTTTGTTTTGGTCGAAGCCGCCATTCCCTGCCAAAAGAATACAGTCGGCATCCTCCCGCAGGGCCTGCATCTGCTGCTCAATAACCCGGGTAACCCCTCCGGGTTTCGCGTGATAATGTAAAAAGGCGACTTTTAACATTAGGGTATAATATAATAAAGCTCCCCTTTTGGGGAGCTAGGGAACTTGCGACCCGTTTGATGTATTAGCCTCCCTTTACTTCTATCTTCTTCGGTTTAGAAGCCTCTTTCAGATGAAGGGTCAGATGAAGAATCCCATTCTTTATTACTGCCTCTACCTTCTCTCGGTCGATAGTGTCATCCAAGGTGTAACGGCGGGCAAAATCGGCTATTCTTCGTTCCCGAATAATATACCTACCTTTGGTATCTGCCGGATCTCTCTTTCCTTCGATGATTAATTCATCATTTTCAATTTTTACCTCTAAATTGTCCTTAGAAACACCGGGCATCTCTAACCGAAGGATAACCTTACCACCGGCTTCGCAGATATCTGCCACCGGGCTTATTACCCGGCGGGTTTTATTTTCTAATTCCTTTGCCATATCCAACCTCCTTAACCATGCATTAGGATACTTTCACTGCGATCTGTTTGGGTTTTACCTCTTCCTTCTTGGGTAGGGTTATCTGTAACACCCCATCTTTCATTATAGCTTCGATCTTATCTGGGTTTACCGTATTAGGCAGGGAAAGAGTTCTCTGGAAAGATCCAAACCAGGATTCCTGCCGATACACCTTCGCGTCTTTCACTTCCCTCGTGTCCTTTTTCTCTCCTTTGATGGTTAGTACATTATTCGCTAAGCTCACTTCTAAGTCTTTTAAATCGACACCAGGCAGATCGCAGGTGACCACAAAGGCCTCATCTTTCTCCATTACATCCATAGCAGGAGACTTAACCCGATCGAACAGGCCGGAGATCATGGGTTCCAAGCCAAAGAATCGGTCGAACTCTTCGCGCATTCGATCGAATTCGGCCAGGGGATCAAACACTTCATCAGGTTTCCATTTAATCAGATCCATACCACACCTCCTCTATAGTATTAGGATACGCCCTCGCAACGAGGACACTAATTAGATAGCAAATTTAGTGCCAACTTGTCAGTTTGCCAACTCCACGCCCTGCTCCCTGTATATGCGTCTATTTCTTTTTATATAAAAAAGTTAACAATCTTTTAATTTTGAAAATTCAATAGGTTTACTCTCGGGAAAAATAGAAGGTAAACGTACTACCCTCTTATAATGAGTCATTATGATACATTGTATCAATTTATATTTTCTAATATGTTATTTTGACTCATATATAATAGGAAAAGGATGCATGAAATGTCCAACCTTGATACAGACTTGAGAAGACTGAGGCTTCTATGGTAAGGTTACTACGGAGGTAATACTGCATGAGGAAGGTTCTCCTATCTGCCTTCGTTGGAGCATCAGTATTCTTTTTTATTCCTTTACTAGGACATTCCCAAGCCCTTCAGGCAGGAATTGGTGCCGATTTTTTTACCTATGACCGTACATTTCTAGATTTGCGAGCCACCCTATTAAAGCCCCTTAAACCGGATGTAGAAATATTCTTAGGGGGTAGTTTTGCCTTAGCCACCCACAATGAAGATGGAAAAGTAGAAGCTGATTTTTTTATTCCCCTTGATGGAGGGGTGAATTTTCTCTTTCCAATTCAGAAAGACTTTTCCTACACACTTGGGTTTGGATTAACTGCCCAGTTCCTACTCGAATCGGATCGACGATTCTACATGGGTCCCTTTATGAAAGTGGGTATACGGTACAAGATTCACCCTTACATGACCTGGTATTTGGAAGGAATCCAGGATCTAGTAATCGGTAAACCCGATTGGATTAATATCTCAAGCCGTGTGCATACCGGAATTCTTTTTCACTTTTAATTAAATAAGGGTTTGAGTAAATACGGTAATTGATTATCCACCATGCAAATACAGCGGCAATTAGATCTTTCTCCAGTTGATAAGTTAAATCTCTTATTTCTATCTTTTCTAACTTTTTTACTACTCCTTTCTGGACAGCAGAGGGCAGAACGTTTTATTCTCTTAGGTATCAATTTGGGGGTTATACTATTATTAGGGTATGTTTCCTATCAGCATCGGCGGATAACCAGCGCATGGTTAAAAATTATCCATGCCTGGTATAGTCTACCCTTACTCCTATTTATCTACAAAGAAATGTACTGGGTAGTGCATCTCCTCCGTACAAAAGTATACGATCAGTACCTAATTCAATTTGACCGTTTCCTCTTTGGGACAGACCCCACCCATGTCCTTGCCCAATATTCCCATCCTTTACTCACAGAAATCATGCAAATTGTGTATACCCTTTTCTATTTTTTTCCTTTAACAATCGGTATTGCCTTATACAGGAAGCATTGGTATAGAGAATTTCAACTATCCCTCTTTCTGATACTCTATGGTTTTTATATTTCCTACCTTGGATATATCCTTGTACCTGCTGTGGGGCCTCGGTTTACCTTACATGATTTCTATACGATAGATCAGGAACTTCCCGGCTTATGGCTTACCCCCTTTCTACGAGAGTTTGTGAACCGAGGGGAATCGATTCATGCTACCCTTCCTAATGCCATAGAAATAGTACA